>JADGOT010000333.1 GCA_017882805.1 Glaciihabitans sp.
CACCCCCGTATTGGGTGGATGTTTCCTCTTGTCCTCCATTGTGCGGACTGAATAGTGTTTCTTCTTGGGGGAACGACTTGGACACCCCGCAATAACCCGAACGGTCACAACGCGGAACACCCGAGTAACCGCGAGACGGCATTCGGCCAGGGTCCCTAGCCCTGGCCGGCTGACCGCCTCGCGCGGATTACACGCTTCGCGGACTGACCACTTTTCACGAAGGCAGCGTTCATGTCATTCCGCCTCAAGACGATCGCTGTCGTCTTCCTAAGCTCCGCGATTGGGTCGGTGCTCGGGGGAGTATCCAATTCAATCGTGGTCGGCCTCGTGGCTGGAATCCTGGTTACGGTTCTCCTCTGGCAGATCGGGTCTGCCTTGGACGACCGTCGTTCGTACCGAGCTCCCTAGCTCCGTCAACACCCAGGCGTCCACCCGACGGCCCACCCTGGCGTCACCGCTCACGCGTTTCCCACGCGTGGGCGGTGACGCCTTCTTCTTTGCCCGTTTCGCCGATGGACTAGCCGCGGGCGATTGCAGCGACGGTTGCGGCCGTGATGGCAATCAGATCGGATGGCGCGAGTTCGATGTCGAAGCCGCGCTTGCCACCCGAGACGTAAACGCTGTCAAAGAGTTCTGCGGTTTCGTCGAGCACGGTGGGCAGCAGCGACTTCTGGCCGATGGGTGAGATGCCCCCGACCAGGTACCCGGTCTTCCGTTCGGCGACGACGGGATCGGCTAGAACCGCGCGCTTTCCGTTTACGGCCGCCGCCAGGGCACCCAGATCGAGCTTGCCCGTCACCGGAACAACAGCCACGCTCAGACGGCCGTCGACCTCCACCATGAGGGTCTTGAAGACCTGCTCGGGGTCAAGCCCCAGCACTGTCGCCGCCTCTTCGCCGTAGTTGCGGTTCGCAGGGTCGTGGTCGTACGCGTGCTCAGTGAACGGTATGCCTGCAGCCTTGAGAGCCACGGTCGCGGGTGTACTTGCCATCAGCCGGCGCGGAAGAGCTGCATGGAGGCACCAGCGATGAGGGTCTTCTCGCCGGGCGAGTGTTCCAGGCGGGCGCCGGCGAGGTCATCCCGCGCGGAATCCCACAGGAGTGTGTAACCGGCAACACCGGTGTGTTCCGGCAGAGTCACCGTCACATCGTGCTCGAGCCCGTGCACGATGAGCAGGATGCGGTTGAATTCCTCGAATTCCGGTGTGGATGCCGCCAGGTACTGCAGCGTGCGTGCCGTCGGCGAGTTCCAGTCCCGGTCGCGCATCGAGAGCCCGTGATCGTTGTACCAGTCCATCTGGGACGCCGAGGGAACCGTTTCCCCGAATCGCCCATACCGAACCGGTCGCAGCGCGGGATTCTCTCGACGCAGCCGCAGCAGCGTCTTGGTGACGAGGAGCAGCTCGTCCTGCCACTCATCGCGCTCGCCCCAGCCGAGCCAGGTGAGTTCGCTGTCCTGACAGTAGGCATTGTTATTGCCGCGCTGGCTGCGCCCGAACTCGTCACCTGCGGTGATCATCGGGATGCCCGCAGAGAGCAGCAGGGTCCCCATCAGATTACGCATGGCCTTGCAGCGCGAGGCCAGCACCGCCTCATCCCGCGTCGGACCCTCCACACCGTGGTTGAACGAGTGGTTGTTGTCGGTGCCGTCGCGATTGTTCTCGCCGTTGCCCAGGTTGTGCTTTTGGTTGTAGCTGGTCAGGTCGGCCATGGTGAATCCGTCGTGAGCGGTGATGAAATTGACGGAAGCCATCGGCCCGCGCGCCTCCGAGAACACGTGCGACGACCCCGCGAGCCGACGGGCGAAGCCACCGATGCCCTGTGCCGCGACACCGTTATGCCGAGCTGAGGCGATGTCGGTCAGCCAGAAATCGCGGGCGCGGTCGCGGTAGCCGTCGTTCCACTCCTGCCAGCCGTCCGGGAAGTTCCCAACCTGCCAGCCACCCATCCCGACGTCCCACGGCTCGGCGATCATCTTCGCCCCGGCGAGGGCCGGGTCGCGAACGATTGCCTCGAGCAGTGGATGTTGCGGATCGAAGTCCGCGTCGGCGTCTCGCCCCAGTGTGGCCGCGAGGTCGAAACGGAATCCATCGACCTGCACCTCGTTGTGCCAGTAGCGCAGCGAGTCCAGCACCAGACGCTGTGCTGCGGGCAGCGAGAAGTCGACCGTGTTGCCGCATCCGGTGACGTCGATGTAGTCACCGTCGTCCATCTGGCGGTAGTAGGAGGCGTTGTCGAGTCCTCGCAGTGACGTCGTGGGTCCGCCCGGGCCCTCCTCTGAGGTGTGGTTGTACACGACGTCGAGCACGACCTCGAGGCCGGCCTCGTGCAGCAGCTTGACCATGCCCTTGAACTCGCGCAGCACGGCGCCCGTTCCGCCAAACTGGGCGGCGCGACTCGCGTATCCGGCGTGAGGCGTGAAGAAGTTGAGGGTGTTGTATCCCCAGTAGTTGGCGAGTCCCTGCTTGATCAGCCGCTGCTCGCTCACCGACTGATGAATCGGCAGCAGTTCTACCGTCGTAACCCCGAGATCCTTCAGATATGCGATCGTGCTCTCGTGCGCGAGCGCCGCGTAGGTTCCGCGCAGCTCTTCGGGCACACTCGGGTTCGCCTTGGTAAGTCCCTTGACGTGAGCCTCGTAGAGAACGGTGTGGTCAGCCCCGATGCCTGGGCGCCGCGAGTCACCCCAGTCGAAAGCGTCATCTTGGACATAGGAGCGCCACTCGCCGTCCGCTGTTCGAGCAAGACCGCGGGCATACGGGTCGAGAAGGTTACGGGTCGGATCGAAGTCCTGGGTCTTACCCTTCGGACCGCCGGCCCGGATCGCGTACCGCGCGCCGGGCGCGAGCTTGGATGAGGTGACTGACCACACGTCGTGCGAATCCTTCGTCATCGGCCGCACCGCCGTCACCCAGCTCGAGTCCCGGCTGTCGAACACGACCAGATCCATGGCTGTTGCGTTGCGCGACCACACGCGCAGCTCGCCGCCGCGTGAGGTCAGGCGAACACCAAGATTCCGCAGAGGATCGGTCGGTGGCATGCGATCTAGAGTAGTTACCTTGCAAGTCGGCAATGTTTCGAAGTCTCACGCGATTCATAAGGAATCAGGTTGGCCATATATCTCGACCACGCGGCAACCACGCCGATGTCGCCCGAGGTCCTCCGCGTCTACGTCTCGGCGCTCGGCGTTGTGGGCAATCCGTCGTCGATTCATAGCCAGGGCCAGAATGCGAAGCGGATGCTCGAAGAGGCCCGCGAGCAGGTCGCCGCAGCTGTCGGCGCAGATTCCGTCGAGGTCACCTTCACCTCGGGTGGCACCGAGGCGATCAACCTGGCCATCAAGGGCCTGTGGTGGGCACGCCCTTCGACGGGCTCAGGGACCGGGCCGCGCCGCATCCTCATCGCCGCGGGGGAGCACCACGCCACAATCGACGCGGCCGCGTGGCTCGCAACGCACGAGGGCGCGACTGTCGAGGAGGTTCCCGTCGACGCTGTCGGCCGCATCGACCTCGACGCGCTCGAGCGGATGCTGGCGCCCGACGTTGCCCTCGTCAGCGTGCTCCTCGCCAACAACGAGGTCGGCACCATCCAGCCCGTCGCCGAGGTCGTCGCGCTCGCATCCCGATTCGAGGTTCCCGTGCACGTCGATGCGGTCGCCGCGTTCGGCTATCTGCCCATCGACTTCCACACGCTGGGCGTCGCTGCTCTCAGCGTCTCCGCGCACAAGATTGCCGGCCCCGTCGGCATTGGCGCGCTCGTGATCGCCCGCACGGCAACGGTCGTTCCGCTGATCCACGGCGGCAGCCAGCAGCGCGCTCGATCCGGCACGCAGGATGTCGCCGGGGCTGTTGCTTTCGGTGTGGCCGCGACCCTCGCCGCCGACGGGATCGGGGCGCGTCAGACGAGGCTGCGTGCGCTGCGCGATCGACTGATTGCCGGCATCCAGTCAGCCGTGCCCTCTGCGGTCCTTCGCGGCGACCCGCTCGACCGGCTTGCCGGGAACGCGCACTTTACGTTCCCCGGTTGCGAGGGCGACTCACTACTGTTCCTGCTGGATGTCGCGGGCTTCTCCGTCTCGACCGGCTCCGCCTGTCAGGCTGGCGTGCCCGAGTCATCGCACGTGTTGCTAGCCATGGGAATCTCCGAGGCGGATGCGCGCGGCGCCCTCCGCATCACGCTCGGCTCCGACACGACCGAGGCCGAGATTGATGCGTTTGTCGCTGCGTTGCCCGCCGCGGTCGAACGCGCGGGTGCGGCCGGACTCGCCGATCGCGCGGTCCGTGCGTAGGCCGCTCGCTGCGATCGCGGCGGTCGCGCTAGCCCTAACGGTTGGCTTCACCGTTGGTGGCTGCGGCCTGGTCGGGTCGAGTGCCAAGCCCGCGCCGACCAGCACGTTGTCGTCGGCTCTGGGCTCCCTCGTGCCGACCTACCCGGCGAAACTCACGACCGCGACCGCCAGGAAGAACACTGTGCGCGCGGCGGACGCGATCCAGGCACTCATCGCCAGCACCGAGATCGTGCACGTTGATGACCAGTCCAAACTTGTCCCAGCGACCACGTCCGCCGGTTCCTTCTACGGGGTCGAACGCGCAATCACCGTCAAGTCGGGCTTCGACGTCATCCTGCAGGCGCAGGCCATGGAGAAGCTGCTGGTTCAGGCTGGCTGGGTTTCGCGTCAGACGAGCTCGAACACCGCCGGATACAGCGTCGCGTTGTCGACCTCGACCGCCGCTGGCCCGTCCGTGCTTCTGCTCGAGGCCGACGAGGCTCCGGGTGCCGCTCCCGCCCTCCTGATCGAGCTCGAGAGCCCCGACCTGCCCAAGAAGTAGGTGCCCGGCGCCCAAAGCGCCGTTCCGCTCCCGTCGCGCGTTACCCTCGACGGATGACCACTCCGCAGCGCCCCTTACCCGAGCGGGTCAGCGCCATCGTGTTCGACTGCGACGGACTCCTCGTCGACACCGAACCCTCCTGGACCGTCGGGGAAGCCATCGTGTTTGCCGAGAACGGATTCGAATTCGGGCCGGAGCAGAAGTCCCTCATTATTGGCAAATCGATCTCGGATTCGTGTCGCACGATGGCCGCCTATTTCGGCCGACCCGGAACCGGGGCCGAACTCGCGGATCGCCTTCTGGGGCTCGTCGAGGAGGAGTTGCTGCGGGGGCTCGCGCCAATGCCCGGAGCGCTTGCGCTGCTCGACGCCATCGGCAACCGCGTCCCCATCGCGGTAGCCAGCAACAGCAG
>JADGOT010000054.1 GCA_017882805.1 Glaciihabitans sp.
CAGACATCAGCTCTTCGGGAATGGTCGACATGAAGGCGGTGAAGATCAGAACTCCGAATGGAACCGCGAGGGTTGAGTCGGCCAGGATCAGGCCCGGCACCGTGTTCAGTACGCCCCAGCTGTTGAATATGAGGTAAAACCCCATCGCCATGATGATGCTCGGAATCATCTGCGCGATCAGCAGCAGAAAGTTCAGCGCGGTGCCACCCCGTGGCCGAAGCTTTGCCAGGGCATAACCGGCCGGAGCCGACAGCACGATGGTCAGGGCGACCGTGCCGAGCCCGATTAGCAGGCTGGTACCCAGGTACGGCAGCTGCTGGCTGAGCACCTTCGAATAGCCCTCGAAATTGGGATTGAAAGGGAAAAGGTTGGGTGGATCTTTGCGCAGGTCGTTGGGCTGGGTCAGCGAAACGTTGATCATCCAGTAGAGCGGGAACAGCATCGCGGCCGTCAGGATGATTCCGACGATCGTGCGCCACCAGGAACGCGTCGTCCTCATGAGAGTCCCGCCCGTCGCTGCACTCGGATGTAGATAAGGCCGAAGACGAAGGCCAGGATGATCAGGAGATTGCCTACGGCGGCCGCCGGGCTGAGCTCCGGGGACTCGCCACCGAAGCCGAGCCGGTATGACCAGATCGCAAACGTGGTTGATGCGTCGACGGGACCACCCCGCGTCATGATCCAGATGATGTCGAACACCTTGAGCGTGTAGACGAGGCCGAGGAGGATTGTGATCGCGGACACCGGTCGCAGCAGCGGGAAGGTGATCCGCCAGAACGTCTGCCATGAGCTTGCACCGTCGAGGGAGGCCGCCTCGTAGATGTCCCCGGGGATGCCCTGCAGACCGCTGTAGAGGATGACCAGGTTGAACGGGATGCCGATCCAGATGTTGGCGATGAGTACCGACACCATCGCCCACTGCGGTGAGGTGAGCCAGTTGATCTGGTGAAGCCCAATGCCCTGCAGGAGCGCATTGACAACACCAGAATCGCTGTTGAGCATCCACGCCCACACGGACGCGGAGACCAGGAGCGGCAGGAGCCACGGCACCAGGAACAGGGCTCGCAGCGTTGCGGAGAGCCTGAAGTTGTGGAAGAAGAAGACGGCCAGCGCCAGCCCGATCGAGAACTGGAACGCGATTGAGACGAAAGTGAAGATCGCCGTGTTCTCGAGCGCCGGGACGAACGTAGTGCTCTGAAAGACGGTCACATAGTTGGCAATCCCCGCGAACGGAGCAGTGCCGTCGATGAACGACCTCAGGGTGTAGCTGCGAAAACTCAGGTCGAGGTTCCGGTAGAGCGGGTACGCGTAGAAAACGGCCAGATAGACGACCAGTGGGGCGAGGAAGCCAACGACCGCGAGTCGCGGTCCGAGGCGTCGCGGACGGGGGCGGCCAGCCGGAGAGGCGGCGCCCGATGTGGACGTCGCCCCTCCATTGCTGCCGCGAACCGGTGCCCCGGACAGGGTCGGTGTCGCTGACATGTTTCTTATCTCTCTTGTTGCGTTGCGAAGTGCTACTTGACAGCTGCCTGAGCGGTCGTCAACGCCGCGGACGGCGTTGCCGAGCCCGAGAGCGCCGCCTGGATGGCGGTGTAGAGCTGCTGTGAGATCGCGCCATATTTGACACCAAGGTTGTCGGCGGTGCGAGGCTTCGCGTCACCAACTGCCGAGATCCAGAACTTGAGCGTCGGGTCCGCAGCAAGCTGCGCATCCGCACCCGCCTTGGTCGGGGCAACATAACCGAGGGCCGTAGCCGCCGTGTCACCCTTGCTCAGGCAGCCCACGATCTTCGCCGAGGTGGCGTAGCGGGTCTTGTCCTTCTGGATCGGAATGGTCATGAACTCGCCACCGGTTGGAGCCGGAGCCGGTCCACCGTTCTCGGCCGGGATCTGGATCGACTTGTATCCGGCAGTGTCGGCGTCGCTCTTGAACCAAGAGCCGTTCTCGGCGAAGCCGAACGTGCCGGTCTTGAACTCGGTCCAGCTGGTGCCCTGGGTGTTCTGAATGACCGAGTTGGGCGCGAGGCCCTTCTTCAGCCAGTCAGTCCAGAGCGAGAGCGCAGCGTCACCTGAGCTGGAGTCCAGCTTCGTCAGGTTGGCCTTTGCACCCCAGAACCAGGGAAGGAACTGGAAGCTGCCTTCCTCGGTGCCGACCGCAGAGAACGTAATGCCCTTGTTTCCGGACGCCACGACCTTCTGCAGTGCCGCCGTCAGCGAAGCCCAGTCGGTGACCGACGCGATGTCGACCCCGGCCTTGGACAGCACGGTCGGGTTGTAGTACAAGCCGAGCGTATTAGCGCCGGTCGGTACCCCGTAGAACTTGCCGTCGATTTCGCCGGCGCTGAGGATGTTCTTCGAGATCGACGACACGTCGAAACCGTTCTGCTTCGTGGTTGTAAGCAGACCGGCAGCAGCGAGCGTCGACACCTTCGGGTTATCAACCAGAGCAACGTCCGGCAGGTTGGGCGACGCGGTCGTCAGATCCTTCACGGTGTCGCCCGTGTTGGACGCAGTGCGCTTGATGGTCACGCCGACCGTGGCGGCGCAGGCCTCAACGGCCTTTGCCCACGTCGAGCTGGCGTCACGATCAGGGTACGGATCCCACAGGGTGAAGGTGCCACCCTTGTGTGAGGTTGCCGATGGTGTGCCGCCGGACGTCGAGCTGCAGGCAGCGAGAGACCCGATAAGCGCCGCGGTTGCCATGATTGCGCCAGCAACCCGCAGCTTCTTTCCGATGTTGTTCACGATGTTCCTCCTTGAATGTATCGCTAGGTTTTCTGATGGTGCGGTAATCGAACCGGTTCGATAAATCGCCTGCCTAACGGCTCCGAAGAGCCGCCGCCGTCAGGCCGTGCTTCCCCGGATCGTCAGTTCCGGTTCGATGAACTTCGCGACCGTCGGCGAATCGCCGGGGTCGTTGATTCGCCGAACCAGGTGCTGAACCGCTTCGCGGCCCAGCTTGTCGGGCGACGTTTCCACTGCCGTGTATGGCAGCAGAAAGCTTCGTCCGAAGTCTTGTGAGTAGAGACTGACGACTGAAAGGTCGCGCGGAACCTGAACGCCACGCTCGTGCAGCACGGCCGGAAGCACGGCGATCGATGCGTCGTTGTGCACGATGAGTGCCGTCGCGTCGGGGCGGGCATCCAGAATCGCGTTCAGGCTTCGCGAGATCCCGGGTTGCTGAGATTCGCCGTAGTACGGGTAGATGTGAATCCCGTAGCGCGCCGCGCGTTCGACTGCAGCGTCGCGGAATCGCCAGGCATACGCGCCACCACGGTCAAAGACGTGTCGCGGCGGCGAGACGAGCACAATCTTGCGGTGTCCCAGCCCATAGAGATGGTCTACGAGCATCCGTGCAGCCTCGCCAAAGTCCAGGTCGAAGACATCGACGTCCTGCGTGTCCCGCGGAAGGCCGACCAAAGAGCCGGGCTGACTCGCGGCACGTAGCGCATCCAGTCGCGGATCGTCGTGAGTCACGTCGAGAAGCACGACACCGTCGACCATGTTCGACGAAGTGATTCGGGTCACGGCTCCTGGGCCGTCAGCATCCGTCACCATCAGGATGTCGTAGCCCTTTTCCCGAGCCGCAGTCGACACCGCGAGGATGTACTGAAGCATGGCCGGCGGAAACTCGTCGTCGTGGAACTCGAGCAGCAGCCCGATCACCATGGTCTCGGAAGTAGCGAGCGCACGAGCCCCCGCGTTGACGGTGAAACCGAGGGTCTTGATGGCCTCGTCGATGCGGTCACGGGTTTCCCGTGAAATGGACCGCTTACCCGACAACGCGTATGAGACCGTGCTGCGGGATACGCCAGCAGCTCGAGCCACGTCGCCTATGGTCGCCATCGTCCTTCTCATTCATCTTCGAACCGGTTCGACTACTTTACAAAGCCATTGGCGCAAAATGCAAGTGCTGTAGTCGAAATTCTCCGGCGGTCGAGCGATGCGGGCGAGCGGCGGGATAATCACGTATGGTCTCGGACGGTCGGCGCACGCCAAACATCCGTGATGTTGCACGCGAGGCCGGTGTCTCGTACCAGACCGTTTCGCGGGTGCTCAACGACAGTCCGGCCATCCGTCCGGCGACGCGCGAGCAGGTGCTGCGCGTCATCGACGAGCTGGGATACCGGCCGAACCCCGCGGCTCGGGCACTCGTCACGAGCCGCTCTGGAATCATCGGGGTGCTGTCGTCGCAGAGCGCGCTGTATGGCCCGACGACGAGCATCCAAGCCATCGAGGTCGCTGCTCGAGCGGCCGGGTATCGCCTCAGCGTGACCAGCATCAGCACGAGTGACTCCGAATCGATTCGCGCGGGTCTCGACTTTCTGCTCGGCCAGTCCATTGAGGCGCTCGTGGTTCTCGCGCCGCAGGTCGGAGTATTTGACGCGCTCAGTGCGATGTCGATCGGAGTTCCCTTCGTGACGCTCGAGGCGCCAGGGCTTGACCCTGGCAGGAGTATCTCGGTCGACCAGACGCGCGGGGCACGGCTCGCGGTGCGGCACCTCGTCGAACTCGGTCACACCGAGATCGTTCACCTCGCTGGCCCATCCGACTGGCTTGAAGCGCAGGCTCGACTCGAGGGGTACCGCAGCGAGTTGGCGGAGGCGGGGTTGCGCCCGCTCGCGCCGGTCGTTGGCGACTGGACCGCCGAGTTCGGCTACCGTGCTGGGTGCGACCTTCTGGCTGCGCGCGATTTCACCGCCGTCTTTTGCGGCAACGATCAGATGGCGCTGGGATTCCTGCACGCCTGCCGGGACGCTGGTGTGGATGTGCCGCGGGAGCTGAGCGTCGTCGGATTCGACGACACTCCGGAGTCCGCCCACTTCGCGCCGGCACTCACAACTGTTCGGCAGAACTTCGTCGAGATCGGCAATCGTGCGATTGCGCTGCTTCTCGCTGAGCTGGGCGGTGAGTCCACACTCGATTCAGATCCCATCGCGCCCGAGCTGATCGTGCGGGCATCCACCGGTCCCGCGCGCTCCTAACCCAGACTTGACCGCCGGCGACGGAAACGCTGTATTCTCTAACTCAATGTGAACGGTCACATTGCACGCACAAAGGAGTTCGGCATGGATGCGGAAGCGGCGATCGCGCAGGTCCGAACCGAGGTTGCCGCACTGCACGCCGAACTGGTGCGCTACGGACTCGTGGTCTGGACCGGCGGCAACGTCTCCGGCCGAGTACCCGGCACCGACTATTTCGTGATCAAGGCTTCGGGCATTTCGTACGACGACCTGGCTGCCGAGAATCTGGTCCTCTGCGACCTCGACGGCAACGTCGTCGCCGGCACACCGGGAAGCGACCGCAGCCCGTCGAGCGATACCGCGGCCCACGCCTACGTCTATCGGGAGATGCCCGAGGTCGGTGGAGTCGTGCACACACATTCGCCCTACGCGGTTGCCTGGGCGGCCCGCGGCCAGGAGATCCCCTGCGTGATCACCGGGATGGCCGACGAGTTTGGCGGGCCCATCCCAGTCGGACCGTTCGCGATCATCGGCGATGACTCGATCGGACGCGGCATTGTCGAAACCCTTCGCGGCCACCGCTCGCGTGCCGTTCTCATGCAGAACCACGGGCCATTCACGATTGGGGTGACCGCGAGGGACGCGGTCAAGGCGGCGATTCTGTGCGAGGACGTTGCACGCGCGGTGCAACTCGCGGTGCAGGGCGGCCCGGTCATCCCCATCCCGCAGGATCAGATCGACAGGCTCTACGCCCGGTACCAGAACGTGTACGGTCAGCAGAGCGACGACCGCCGATGACCGCCGGTGTGGATGCGGCCGCTGCGGCAATCGAGACGGGCCGTGGGATCCTCGGCATCGAGTTCGGCTCGACGCGCATTAAGGCCTGCCTGATCGGTGACGATCCGGCAACCGTGCTCGCGTCCGGCACGTTCGAGTGGGAGAACGAACTCGTGGACGGCGTGTGGACCTACCCCCTCGACACGGTGTGGACGGGGGTGCAGGCGGCATATGCCGACCTGATTGCCGACGTGAAAGGTCAGTTCGGGGTCACGCCGACGTCGTTCAGAGCAATCGGTATCTCGGCAATGATGCACGGCTACCTGGCCTTCGATGAGAGCGGCGAGCTGCTCGTTCCATTCCGAACGTGGCGCAACACCTCGACGGGGGATGCGGCCGCCGAGCTCACCGAACTCTTCGATGTGAACATCCCGCTGCGCTGGTCGATCGCACACCTCCAGCAGGCGGTGCGCAACGACGAGCCGCATGTGCCGAAGATACGGTTTCTGACAACGCTCGCGGGCTACGCACACTGGAAGCTCACCGGGCGCCGGGTTCTGGGTGTCGGGGACGCCTCCGGCATGTTCCCCATCGACCCGGCTACGGGCGACTACGACGCCGACCTGCTCGGTCGTTACGACCACCTGGTGGCATCTAGCCCGCTGGCAAAGTCCCTTGGAGAGCTGCTTCCGGATGTTCTTACCGCCGGGCAGACGGCCGGCGAGCTCACCGCCGATGGCGCGAAACTTCTCGATCCGAGCGGCGCCCTCCAGGCCGGCATCCTGTTTGCGCCCCCAGAAGGCGACGCGGGCACCGGGATGGTCGCGACGAACGCCATCGCGCCACGAACCGGCAACGTCAGTGCGGGCACGAGCATCTTCGCAATGGTCGTCCTCGAGCGACCGCTGCGGCATCTCCATTCCGAGATCGACATCGTCACGACGCCGGTGGGCGACCCGGTTGCCATGGTGCACTGCAACAACGGGGCGAGTGAACTCGCCGCCTGGGCCGGGCTGTTCCAGCGATTCTCCGAGGCGGCGGGAACGCCGGTCGATTCGGACGGGGTCTACGACATCCTGTTCCGCGAGGCACTCGACGGTGCACCGGATGCCGGTGGTCTGTTCGCCTACAACCAGCTAGCGGGAGAACCGATCGCGGGCCTTTCTGAGGGGCGGCCGCTGTTCGTCCGTACGCCGGACAGTCGCCTGAGTCTCGCGGGCGTCATGCGGTCGCAACTGTATGGAGTATTCGCCACGTTGGCCCTCGGCATGCGCGTTCTTGCTGACGAGGGCGTGGCGCTCGACCGAATGTTCGCGCACGGTGGCCTGTTCCGCACGGCGGGGGTTGCGCAGCGATTCCTGGCAGGTGCACTGGATGCGCCGGTCAGCACGTCGAGCACGGCGGGCGAGGGTGGCGCGTGGGGCATGGCCATCCTGGCTGCCTATGCCGCGTCCGGTGCGAGCACCGACCTCGCGACGTTCCTTCGTGACTCTGTTTTCGCATCCACTGGGCTCGACACCGCGTCCCCAGAACCCGAGGATGTCGCCGGATTCGCCAGCTACCTCGACCGCTACCGCGACGGCCTTGCCGTCGTGCGCGCTGCGGCTACCGCCCTCTAGAAAGGAATCACCCGTGACCTCGAAATCCATCGTCCCCGACCTCAAGAAGAACGAGGTCTGGTTCCTCACCGGAAGCCAGGGCCTCTACGGCGAGGAGACCCTCGCCCAGGTCGCGAGCCAGTCACAGGAGATCGCGAAGACCCTCGGTGCCGCGTCCGACATCCCTGTGACCATCGTCTGGAAGCCTGTGCTGACCGACAGCGAAGCCATCAAGCGGCTGTTCCTCGAGGCGAACGCCAACGACACGGTCGTCGGCGTGATCGCGTGGATGCACACGTTCAGTCCCGCCAAGATGTGGATCCGCGGGCTGGATGCGTTGCAGAAGCCGCTTCTGCACCTGCACACCCAGGCGAACGTCGAACTGCCGTGGAGCAGCATCGACATGGACTTCATGAACCTCAACCAGGCTGCGCACGGTGACCGCGAGTTCGGCTATATCCAGGCGAGGATGAACCTCGCGCACAAGATCGTGGTCGGTCACGTGACCAACCCTGCCGTGACCGCTCAGGTCGGAACCTGGACGCGCGCCGCGAGCGGCTGGGCAGCCATCCGTTCGCTGAAGCTCGCCCGCTTTGGCGACAACATGCGGTACGTGGCCGTCACCGAGGGCGACAAGACCGAGGCCGAAATTCGCTTCGGGCTGAGCGTCAACACGTGGGGCGTCAACGAGCTGGTCGACGCGGTGGATGCCGTGAGCGACGCCGACGTCGACGCGTTGGTCGCCGAGTACGAGGAGCTCTACGACGTCGTGCCGGAGCTGCGTTTGGGCGCCGACCGGCACGAGTCGTTGCGCGATGGGGCTCGCATCGAGCTCGGCCTCCGATCCTTTCTCGAGGCGGGCAACTTTGGCGCGTTCACGACCTCCTTCGAAGATCTGGGTGGCCTCAAGCAGCTACCCGGGCTCGCGGTGCAGCGCCTCATGGCTGATGGATACGGTTTCGGCGCGGAGGGCGACTGGAAGACCGCGGTACTTGTGCGCGCGGCCAAGGTCATGGGCGCAGGACTGCCCGGCGGCGCATCCCTCATGGAGGACTACACCTACGACCTGCAGCCGGGCAACGAGCTCATCCTCGGCGCCCACATGCTGGAGATTTGCCCAACCCTCACGACCTCGAAGCCGAAGCTCGAGGTTCATGCGCTTGGCATCGGCGGCAAGGATGACCCGGTGCGGCTCGTGTTCGACACGGATGCGGGCGATGCAGTCGTCGTGGCGATGAGCGACATGCGCGACCGGTTCCGGCTCGTGGCGAACGCCGTCGAGGTCGTGCCGCTGCCGCATCCGCTTCCCAAGCTGCCCGTCGCGCGCGCGGTCTGGAAGCCCGCGCCGGACTTCGCGACCAGCGCATCCGCGTGGCTGACCGCGGGCGCCGCGCACCACACCGTAATGAGCACGGCCCTCGGGGTCGACGCGTTCCGTGACTTCGCGGACATCGCTCAGACAGAGCTACTCGTCATTGACGAGGGCACCACGCTGCGCGAGTTCACCAAAGAGGTGCACTGGAACCAGGCCTACTACCGTCTGGCCGGCGGCCTTTAGAGGAAGGGCTCAGTAGCCGGCCAGACGGCCTTCAGTCGAGCAGACGGCCTTCAGTCGAGCAGATGGGAGTACTGCTCGCGGATGATTGGGCGATGGTCCGGGACCGGCCGGGTCGTCTCGTCGACCGACCACTTCGGGCGAGCGCCGGTAAGCGCCCAGGCTGCTTGAACAGCGGCGCCGAACGCGACGTACTCGGCCGGCTCAGGGACGACCACGGGCACGTCGAAAACCTGTGAAGCAATGGTCGAGACCGCGGGGTTCTGAGCCGCGCCACCGATCAGTAGCAGGCGCTTCGCGGCGACGCCCTGAGCGAGCACTGCGTCGAGACCGTCGGCGAGCCCGCACAGCATGCCCTCGATCGCCGCGCGCGCCAGATTCTCTCGCGAGGTGGAGGAGAGCGTCAGGCCGCTGAGTGTGGCTGTCGCGTGCGGGAGGTTCGGGGTTCGTTCGCCCTCGAAGTACGGGTGGAGCACGGCGCCGCCCGAACCCGGCTCGGCGGCCAGTGCGAGGGTGCCGAGCTCGTCGTGATTCACGTTTAGTAGTCGGCCCATCGCATCCAGCACTCGAGCCGCATTCAGGGTCGCGACCAGCGGAAGATATGCGCCGGACGCATCCGCGAAGCCGGCGACCGTTCCCGTTGCGTCGCGCGATGGCGTCTCCGTGACCGCGAAGACCGTGCCGCTCGTGCCGATGGAGACGATGACGTCTCCCGCCGCGGCACCCAGCCCGAGGGCAGCACCCGCGTTGTCGCCCGCTCCCACCCCGACGACCACCTCACCCAATTCAGGAACTCCCTCACCTAATTCAGGAGCGGCCGCAACCTGACCGGCACTTTCACCTGGGCCAAGCACATTCGGCAGCACAGGTTCCCCACCACCTCCTGAATTAGGAGAGCGACGGAGGGCGCGGTTCAGCAGATCGAGGTCGTATTCGTTGGTGACCGGGTTGAAGTAGCAGGTACCGCTCGCGTCTGAGCGGTCCGTGGTGAGCTCGGTCAGCACTGGATTCTCGGGACCGTATCCGCGCAGGCGCCAGGTCAGCCAGTCGTGGGGGAGCGCGACGGCCGCAACCCGCGCCGCGTTGTCGGGCTCGGCATCCGCGAGCCAGCGCAGCTTGGTGATGGTGAACGATGCGACGGGAACGGATCCCGTGCGTGCGGCGAATTCCGCGGCACCGACCTCAGCGATCAGGTCGAGCGCGGCCTGCGCGGAACGGGTGTCGTTCCAGAGCAGAGCTGGCCGGATGACCGCACCACTCGCATCCAGTACGACCATCCCGTGCTGCTGACCGCTAATCGAAATGGCGGCAACATCTGCAAGTCCCCCCGCATCTGCAATCGCCGCGAGCAGGGCATCCCACCACAGGTTCGGATCGACCTCCGTGCCCTCCGGATGGGATGCGCGTCCGGCGCGCACCACCGCGCCAGTCTCAAGGTCGCGCACAACCACCTTGCACGACTGCGTAGACGAGTCGACCCCAGCAACCAGCGTCATGTTAGGTCCTTCAAGAAACTTGCCGAGGTGGATGATGGGCGCGAGAATTCGGGTTATCTCGCGCCCAAGCGGTTAGCGAGCGCCTAGGAGGTGTTCGGTCGCGAGCTGCTGCAGGCGAACGAAACCGAATCCCTTGCCGTTGTAGTACGGCGTCGGGTCGAAATCTTCAAAGGCGGTGCGATCGGCGAGCAGGTCGTCGTAGGTCTCGCCCTTGGCCAGCGTCGGCGTCGACAGCTCGCCCACGCGGGATGCGGCGAGAGCCTCCTGCACCTCGGGATCGGCACGGAATGCGGCGGCACGTTCCTTGAGCATGAGGTAGTTCTGGATGTTGGCGCGAGCCGAATCCCAGACGCCGGTCTCATCCTCGGTGCGCGACGGCTTGTAGTCGAAGTGTCGGGGGCCGTCGTAGGCCTGGCCACCCTTGGGGCCACCGTTTTCGAGCAGGTCGACGAGAGCGAAGGCGTTGTACAGGTCGCCGTGTCCGAAGACCAGGTCCTGGTCGTACTTGATTCCGCGCTGGCCGTTCAGGTCGATGTGGAAGAGCTTGCCCTGGTAGAGCGCCTGGGCGATGCCCGACGCGAAGTTGAGGCCGGCCATCTGCTCGTGTCCGACCTCGGGGTTGATGCCGAACAGGTCCGGCTTTTCGAGCGTCGAAATGAACGCGATCGCGTGTCCCAGAGTCGGAAGCAGGATGTCGCCGCGCGGCTCGTTTGGCTTCGGCTCGATCGCGAAACGGATGTCGTAGCCCTTGTCAGTCACGTACTGGGCGAACATGTTGACACCCTCGCGATAGCGCTCGAGCGCCATGCGGATGTCCTTGGCGGAGTCGTACTCCGCGCCCTCGCGGCCGCCCCACATAACGAAGGTCTTCGCGCCAAGTTCGGCGCCGAGGTCCAGCTGGCGAAGCGCCTTGCGCAGAGCGAAGCGACGCACATCCCGGTCGTTGGATGTGAACCCGCCGTCTTTGAAGACGGGTGCGCTGAACAGGTTGGTGGTCACCATCGGGATGATGAGGCCGGTGTCAGCGAGTGCGCCCTTCAGGCGATCGATCTGCTTCTGACGATCGGCATCCGTGGAGCCGAAGGCGAACAGGTCATCGTCGTGGAAGGTGAGGCCGTATGCGCCGACCTCTTTGAGCTTGGTGACGACATGCACAATGTCCATCGGGGCGCGCGTCGGACCACCGAAGGGGTCGGCACCGTTGTAACCGATGGTCCAGAGCCCAAAGGAGAACTTGTCTGCGGGGGTGGGTTGTAAAGCCATTAGCGTTCGCCCTTCAGCGTCCTTGATGATTTGTTGTTGTTTAGAACATATTACAGCAGAATGATTTCTACAAGCGACCACACGAGAACGCACCCAGACTAGCGAACGGTCAGTCCCGGACCGACGAAAGTATCGATGGGCTATCCGAAAGAAGTTGTCAGTATGGATACGATCGCATCATGTCGATAGAACAGCTGCCGCCGCGCGTGACCCTGGCTGAGGTGGCCGACGAAGCTGGCGTGTCACTCTCGACGATCTCCAAGGTTCTGAACGGCCGGCGGGATGTCGCATCCGCAACCCGTGCCCGGGTCGAAAATCTGCTTGAGCAGAACGGATACCGTCGCCGGGGGAACGAGCGCCGGGAGTCCAGCCTGCTCGAGGTCGTCTTTCACGAGCTCGACAGCGCCTGGTCGATGGAGATCATCAAAGGGTTAGAAAATGTTGCCCGCGAGAACGACATGAGCGTTGTGCTCACCGAAAGCGGCAACCGTCATGCGCCGGGTCCCGAGTGGATTTCCGGGGTTCTGCGCCGACGCCCGGTCGGCGTGGTTCTGGTCTTCTCCGACCTCGCCCCCGAGCACAAGCAGCAACTTCGCTCCCGGGACATCCCGTTTGTGATTATTGATCCGGCCGGCGACCCATCACCGGGCGTCCCGTCGGTTGGTTCGGCGAACTGGGCTGGCGGTCTCGCCGCCACTCGTCATCTCATTGAGCTCGGTCACAAGCGGATTGCCATGATCACCGGACCCGAGGACATGATGTGCTCGCTCGCTCGCCTTGATGGATATCGCTCCGCAATGAACTCGGCGGGACTCACTGTCGATCCGTCGCTCATCCGATTTGGCGACTTCCATGTTGAGGGTGGCAGACGCGCCGCAACGGCGCTGCTGGCGGAGGAGAACCGCCCGACGGCGATCTTTGCGGGAAGCGACCTTCAGGCGCTCGGCGTTCTCGAGGCCGCGCGGGCTGCGGGGGTTCGCGTGCCCGAACAGCTGTCAATTGTCGGATACGACGACGTGCCACTCGCCCAGTGGTCGAGTCCTAGCCTCACCACGGTGCACCAGCCGTTGCAGAAGATGGCCGAAGAAGCGGCCCGTCTCATCCTTCGACTGCGTGATGGCGCAGACGCATCCGGCTCTCGGATGGACCTCGCGACTCACCTCGTGGTGCGGGACAGCACCGCACCCCTTCGCGTCGAGTAGCCTTTCGGGCATGATCAACGGCAGTGCGGATTACCGAGACTCGGGGCTGGAATTTCCTGCTGATTTTTTGCTTGGTTCCGCGACTGCCGCCTATCAAATCGAGGGCGCGTTTCAGGAGGATGGGCGCGGCCCCTCCATCTGGGATTCGTTCAGCCACACACCCGGCCGCACCCTCGCCGGCGACACCGGCGATGTCGCGGATGATCACTATCACCGACTGCCCGGCGACCTGGAATTGATGAGTCGCCTCGGTCTCCAGGCATACCGCTTTTCGATCGCCTGGCCGCGCATCCAGCCCTCGGGATCGGGCAAACCGCTCGAGGCCGGCCTGAGTTTCTATTCGCGTCTCGTTGACGGCCTGCTCGAGCGCGGCATCAAACCGATCGCAACGCTGTACCACTGGGATCTGCCGCAGGAGCTCGAGGATGCGGGCGGCTGGCCCGCGCGCGACACCGCCCTACGATTCGCCGAGTACGCGTCGATCGTCGGCGAGGCTCTTGGCGATCGTGTCGCCGTCTGGACGACCATGAACGAGCCCTGGTGTTCGGCCTTTCTCGGCTACGGCTCCGGCAGTCACGCCCCGGGTCGCACGAGCGATCTCGCCGCGCTCCGAGCAGCGCACCACTTGAACCTCGGCCATGGCCTCGCGCTCAAGGAACTTCGTCACGTCGTCACGAAACCCGACGCGCAATACTCGATCACTCTCAACTTCCACGCCCTGCGCGGCGAAGACAAGAGCTCGCCAGAAGCCATCCGCCGCATCGACGCCCTCGGCAATCGCAGCTTCACGGGGCCGCTACTGCACGGCGAGTATCCGATCGATCTGCTCGAAGACACTCACGAAATCACGGACTGGTCATTCGTGCAGCCGGGCGATCTCGAGATCATCCACCAGCCAATCGACTTTCTCGGGGTGAACTTCTACTCCACGGCGACAGTGCGCATGTGGGATGGCAAATCACCGAAGTCAAACAACGATGGACACCGGGATGTTGGCGGCTCAGCCTGGCCCGGAAGTCGGGACGTCGAGTTCCTTCCGCAGTCGGGTCCGCTGACGGCCATGGGTTGGAACATCGCGCCCGAAGCGCTCGAGGAGTTGCTCGTCTCCCTGGCGCAGGAGTTTCCGAAGTTGCCGCTCGTCATCACCGAGAACGGCGCAGCTTTCGACGATGTTGAGGTCGACGGTCAGGTGCACGACGTGAACCGAATCGACTACCTCCGGCGCCACTTTACGGCCGCGCACCGCGCAAGGGCACGGGGAGTCGACCTGCGGGGTTACATGGTCTGGTCCCTGCTCGACAATTTCGAATGGGGCTACGGCTACTCGAAGCGGTTCGGTCTCGTGCGAGTGAACTATGACACGCAGGAACGCACCATCAAAGACAGTGGGCTGTGGTTCGCGGAGCTGATCGAGACGCGGCGAATCCCCGAGGGCCAAGAATGAGCAATTCCTCTGGGCACAATCTGTTGGGCGCGGATGGCCGCGGCAACAGCGACGTTCGGCGACACAATTTGTCGCTCGTGCTTCGGATTGTCCATCAGTCGCGTGGGGTCCCTCGCTCCCAGCTGACGCGGAGTACAGGACTCAATCGCTCGACGATCGCCGCCCTGGTTGGCGAGTTGGTCGAGCGGGAACTGGTCGTCGAAGGAGACCCGGATACGAGCAACCAGGTCGGGCGACCGAGTCCCCTCGC
>JADGOT010000334.1 GCA_017882805.1 Glaciihabitans sp.
GGCTGCCATGGTTCCACGGTAGCGCGCGGGGAGCCGACCGGTCGGCCAAAGTAGACTGGGCCTCGTGATCGACCCCCAGCTCCTGCGAGACAATCCGGATGCGGTTCGCCGTTCGCAGCAAGCGCGCGGAGCATCCGTGACACTGGTCGATGACGCCATCGCTGCAGACTCCCGACGGCGCACTGCAATCGGTGAGTTCGAGAATTTGCGCGCCGAACAGAACGCGTTTGGTAAGACCGTGGCGGCGGCGCCGAAAGACCAGAAAGCCGCCCTCGTCGAGAAGGCGCAGGAACTGTCTTCTCGAGTGAAGATCGCGCAGCAGACTGGAACGGATGCCGAGGCCGACTTCACGCGCATCGTCGGTTCTATCGCCAACCCGATCATCGAGGGCGTGCCTTCGGGCGGTGAAGAGAATTTCGTCACTCTGCGCGAGGTAGGCACGAAGGCCACGTTCGACTTCGAGCCACGCGACCACGTCGAAATCGGCGAACTGCTGGGTGCGATAGATATCACTCGCGGCACGAAGGTCAGCGGGAGTCGCTTCTACTTCCTGCGCGGCATCGGCGCCCGGCTCGAGATCGCACTGATGAACCTCGCGCTCGACAAGGCGCTCGCCGAAGACTTCGTTCCGCTTATTACACCGACTCTGGTGCGGCCCGAGATCATGGCCGGCACCGGGTTTCTTGGCGAGCACTCCGACGAAATTTATTACCTTCCCGCGGACGACCTGTACCTCACTGGTACGAGCGAGGTGGCACTCGCCGGGTACCACAGCGACGAGATCCTCGATATGTCGAAAGCGCCCGTGCGGTACGCCGGATGGTCGACCTGCTATCGCCGGGAAGCCGGCGCGGCGGGCAAAGACAACCGTGGCATCCTTCGCGTGCACCAGTTCAACAAGCTCGAGATGTTCAGCTACGTCCTTCCGGAGGATGCCGAAGCCGAGCACGATCGTCTAGTCAGTTACCAGGAGTCGATGCTTCAGGCCTGCGAGCTTGCGTACCGAGTCATCGACGTGGCGGCTGGTGATCTCGGATCGAGCGCAGCACGCAAGTACGACATCGAGGCGTGGGTTCCAACCCAGGGCACCTACCGCGAGCTGACCTCGACGAGCAACTGCACGACGTACCAGGCTCGCCGACTGGACATCCGGTATCGCACCGAGCCCGGAAAAACCTCGCCGGTCGCCACCCTCAATGGCACTCTCGCAACGACACGGTGGATCGTCGCCATCCTCGAAACCCACCAGCAGGTAGACGGATCCGTGCGAGTGCCCGAGGCTTTGCGTCCCTACCTTGGTGGGCTCGCAGTGCTCGAGCCGCTGCAGTGACCGCGGCCCATCTCGGGGGCCGCTGGCTCATCGCACTCGACGTCGATGGCACCGTCCTCCACGAGGACGGCACTCTGAGCGATGCCGTCGTGACGGAGGTGCAGCGCGTTCAGGAGCTCGGCCATGTTGTCACCCTCTCGACCGGGCGGTCGGTTTCGATGACAGTCCCCATTCTGGAGCGCCTGGGAATCACGCCGGAGTACGTAGTCTGTGCGAACGGCGCGATCACTCTGAAGCGCGCGGCGGCTGGTCTCGATCCCGTCACGCCCATGTACGTGCGTGAACACGTGGAGACCTTCGCCCCGGCCGAGGTACTCACGACCATCCGCAGTCATCTCGAGGGAGCGCGTTACGCCGTCGAGGATGAGGAGGGCGTCTTCCTATATTCGGGCGGCGAGTTCCCCGAGGGGGACATCGAGGCGGCCGGCACCGAGGTCGAGTTCGAGGAGCTTTTGGGCGTTTCCGCAACGCGTGTTGTGGTCATCTCTCCCGGCCACGCTATCGAGGATTTCTTGGCCGTCGTCGAGAAGATGGGCCTGCACCGAGTGAGCTACAACGTGGGCTGGACGGCCTGGCTCGACATCGCCCCCGATGGCGTCAACAAGTCGGTGGCGCTGGAGCGCGTGCGACGGCTGCTGAAGGTTCCACGCGAGCGGGTGATGGCTGTCGGCGACGGCCGGAACGATATCGAAATGCTGGAATGGGCGGCCGCGTCCGGTCGCGGTGTGGCGATGGGGCAGTCGCCGGATGAGGTCAAAGCCGTCGCGAGCGAGACAACCTTGACGGACGTCGAGGGCGGCGTTGCAGCAATCCTGAGCAATTTTCGCGCCTGACTACGTCGCGTTACGCACCGGCAAGGTTCAGGTTCGGTCTAAATCGATGGGTTACCATGGGGCTGTCCCCTACTGAGCCGCCGCCACACTGCTGCGCAGTGCGGCGGACTGCACACAGGGGGCCCAGAGGAGGGCTGTCCGAGCGGCCGATGGAGCCAGTCTTGAAAACTGGTGATGTGAAAGCATTCGTGGGTTCGAATCCCACGCCCTCCGCTCCGTGTTACAGAACGAAAGGGATCTGACTTGAGCGACACTCGCCCCCGCGGAGGAAACTCGTCAGCGATTTCCGGGATTGCCCGCCACGGTCGCCTCAAGAAGGCCGGTCCGGTTGGCACTGTCTTTGGCATCATCGGAACCGTCCTCGGTGTGCTCGTAGTATCGAGCCTCGTTCTCACGGGACTAGTGCTGTACCAGCTCCAGGCGAACATTGGCCCCAGTGTCGACATTCACCCCAACCAGTCGGTCGCCCCGCCCCCCGGAGTCGGCGTATACCCTGGCGGTTTCAATATTTTGGTTGTCGGCGACGACACGCGCTCCGGTCAGGGCGGAATTGGTGCCGGGCCTGGTTCCGGCGGTGCCCTCAACGACGTAACGATCTTGCTTCACGTGAATGCCGATCACACTTTTGCCACGGCCGTGAGTTTCCCCCGCGACATGGTGGTGCCGCACCCTCAGTGTTCGAAGGGTGGTCGTGCCGCTGGCCTGCCTATGAACACGGCCCTGTCTTACGGCGGACTGTCCTGCGTTGTCACTGTCGTGGAAGCACTGACAGGTGTGCCGATTCAGTTCGCCGGGCTCATCACGTTCGATGGCGTCATCAACATGTCCGACGCAGTCGGCGGTGTGGATGTCTGCATCAACGGGCCGCTGATCGACAAGTACTCGGACATCGACCTTCCGGCTGCAGGAACCTACAACCTGTCGGGCTACGAGGCGCTGGCGTTCCTCCGGTCGAGGCACGCCGTCGGTGACGGCAGTGACCTCGGTCGCATCAGCTCGCAGCAGGTCTATCTCTCGTCTCTGGTGCGCAAGTTAGAGGGTGCGGGCACACTCAGCAACCCGGTCACCATTTACAAGTTGGCGACAGCGGCGACGTCGAGCATGCAGCTTTCATCAAGTCTCGACTCGGTTACCGCCATGACCCAGATCGCGTTGGCGCTGAAGAGCATCCCGCCGAGTCACGTGATCTTTGCACAGTACCCGGGTACCACCGGTGGCACGGGAATCTTTGCCGGCAAGGTGCAACCGAATATTGCACTAGGAAACCAGCTGTTCAGCCTCATCAAGGCAGATACTCCGTTCTCTCTTGGTGCACAGGCCGTGAACCGCGGTTCGGAGAACGCGCCCGGCGGCGGTACGTCGACTCCAAATCCGACCGATACGCCGATCGCTGGCGCTGCCGTCATCAACGGTTTGGTCGGTCAGTCAGCCGCGACGGTCACCTGCGCGAAGACCCGTCCGCTCAGCCACCAATAGGCACAGGCGAGAACTTCCTGCCCCTTTGAAAAGGTGGTAGGTCTCCCGCCGCGTACCCAGTGCGCGGGAGACCTACCGTCTCACTCAGCTACGACCCGAACTGTCTGCTTCGTGAGAGGGGCGCTGGCTAGCTCCGACATAGTCAGGAACCAGCCAGACAGGGAGGCCGCTGCGGACTTCGACCCGTGGCACAGCGCAACCAAGGCGGTTGTCGACTGCCCACAATGGGACATTCCGTAGCGGGGCATGGGTAAGCCTTGCAAATAGCTGACGCAGGTTCGGGTCCGTCAGTTCTCCCTCGGGTAGGGGAAAACTCAAGCGTCACGATGAACTCTAGTCTGTCCACCAAACGGGGGACAAGTCGCCGCGCGCCCCATTTTTCACGTTCTTGGATTCGGCCTCCGCGCCGCCGCTGGGTAGGATGGCTACGCATCACTGGAGACGTCGCATAGTTCGGCCTAGTGCACCACCCTGCTAAGGTGGAGAGGGGTTTAAACTCCTCCGTGGGTTCAAATCCCACCGTCTCCGCAAGAAAAAATGCGCCCCAAGGGGCGCCATTTTTTTGTTGCGGAGACGGTGGTACGAGAGCCGAGATACTGGTCGGCGACCCTGATGCCTGCGGTCGCTACACGCCCGCGAGCTGCTCGGAGCCCCGCGACGCAATGTTCAGTCGTCGAGGATGCCATGGGCGCTCGGCGAAAAAGCGGCAGCCCCTCTGTTCACGCAGGCGCTTGAGCTTGGGATCACGTTCTGGGACACCGCGAACATCTACAGACACGGCACCTCAGGAGAAATTGTCGGCAAGGCGATCAACCAGTACACCTCGCGTGCCCGACGCCCGCTCGTCGAGCCGCTTATGCGGCTTCGATGCTCCACAGCATTCGCTCCAGGCGCGCGAAGCCGCCGCGGTCATCGCTGGCTGCCCTGCCCGCCGCCACGACGAAGGATTTCTTGAAGTAGAAGAAGCCGACAAAGACATCGCGTCCGTCTCCACGAATGGAGGCAAACGCTCTTGGCATGTCTCCACCCGGGGTCAGCACGGCAAGGCTCTCGGAGTTTTGCATTCCGATGCTCTTCGCCCATGCGCGAACGGCCTCAGTGCTGACCTCGGGAAGCGCGTCCTTCTTTGTTCGGGCCTGGTAGACAACGAAGTCGATTCGCAGCCCGCTGTCGTCGCCGGAGCTGAGCGCGTACTCGCGGCCAGAGGGGGCCGTTGATGCCCAGCCATCGGGAATCTCAATTTGGAATGCGTCGGTCACATCAAGCAGTGGCAATGGTGTCTCCGGGTCCTATCAGTGAAGTCGAGTGCGACTATTTCAGAATGACCCCGCTGGAGGCTGCGATCAACTCCCACAAACGGGGTGCACCTGTGGGCGTCTAAGCCGAACGACGGGCCCGATCTGCTTCGAGCGCGCCCCTACACAGGCGCGGCTGGGTTGGACGTCACCACGGTGCCGAAGTTCTGACCCGCTATTGGTTGGCTTCCCACGCAGTCTTCTGGTCACGGAACCGTTGGTGAGAGAGAGCGTTTAAGCGGATACATCTCGACCGCTCGTCCAGGGTCAGGGTTTCAGAGCGGCACGATCGTGACGGTCGGAGCGAGCATCGCCTCGCGCGTTGCTCCGCGCGCGGATCCGCCCCAGGACCTCGACCGCGATGCATCCGCCGATAGACACCGCCACCGACACTTGCAGCAGCGGCGACGACGGCACCGCCAGATTGAAGAAGTCCCTCGGCAGGGGAACCGTGAGCATGGCGACGAGCAATGCGTACATCGCGAGCAAGATGCCGACCCGTGCCCGATTCAGCGGTCGGGCTACGACCACCAGAACCCAGAGCGCGATGAGGGAGAGGGTAATTACCAACGCGCTCTGCACGTCCTTAGTGGAAAAACCGCTGGCAACTATTGAGTACGTCTTGACCGCGAGAATGCCAGCAGTGGCAATAAGCGCGGCTGGTACGGCGAAGAAGAGCGAACGTTTCAGGAATCCTGGACGGTAGCGACGGGCATTCGCCATCAGTGCAAGGAAGAAGGACGGGATCCCGATGGTCAGCCCATCCATGGCGGAGAGTTGGCGCGGCAGAAACGGGAATCCCCAGATCAGAGTCCCGAAGAATACCGAGATCGCGACCGCGTATGCGGTCTTCGTCAGGAACAGCATGGAGACGCGTTCGATGTTGGCGATCACCCGGCGGCCCTCCGCGACAACGCTGGGGAGACGGTCGAATCGGCCGTCCAGCAACACCACTCGGGATACTGCTTTGGTCGCCGCGGCGGCCGTGTTCATGGCGATCCCGATGTCGGCATATTTTAGTGCGAGTGCGTCGTTCACGCCGTCGCCGGTCATTGCAACCACGTGACCACGCCGCTGGAGAGCCCGCACCATGTCCTTCTTTTGCGTCGGGGTGACCCGACCGAAGACCAAATTCTGCTCCATTATTTCCGCCAGCTTGTCGGGGTCAGTGGGGAGCGTGCGAGCGTCGTAGCCTTCCTTGACATTGAGGCCGACTTCTCGGGCGACTGCGGCCACCGTTTGGGGATTGTCACCGGAAATGACACGCACCCCGACGCCTTGGTCGTGGAAGTACGAAAGCGTGCGTGTGGCATCGGGGCGCACCTTCTCGCGGAAGGTGAGAAGCACCGTAGCCGACAAATCGGAGGGGAGGGTGGTGCCAGCAGTGGAACTTTGCAGCGCGGTAGCGGCATCTGTTCGAATCGATTCCGTGCTGTAGGCGAGCACAAGCGTCCTCATGCCTGCCGAGGCCAACGCGTTCGCTTCGATCAGCGCAGCAGCGGCGACAGCTCTGCGCGGGGAAACAGATGGTGATCCGAGGGCCAGGACCATCTCGGGGGCGCCCAGTATCCAGGTTCCCGGGGCGGCCGTGTCGATGCCGAATTCGACGGCGCTCCATTTGCGTTCGGAGGAGAACGGAATGGTGGCCAGGGCCTGAAGAGAAGCATCGGCCGGGAACTCTTCGGCGAGGCATCGCGCTGTTGCGTTGGCGGCCGGGTCGGCGCCGAACCAGCTAAGGGTATTGCGCCATCCGGGGCTCTGTTGTGGTCCCGTGTCGTGGGTCTCGCCCAGGTGGTGCACAGCGTCGAACACGATCGTGCCTTCAGTGAGTGTGCCGGTTTTATCCATGCAGAGGATGTCCACTCGGGCAAGCACCTCCACTGCAGCCAGCTCCTGGATCAGCACCTTCTGTTGGGCAAGCCGCACGCCGCTGACAGCGAAGGCGACGCTGCTCATCAGTACCAACCCGAGCGGAACCATGGCAATAATGCTCGCAACGGCACCGACCACGGCGGTCCGCCAGCTCCCGGTGCTGATGGCTAATCCCCACCCGCCCACGGCCTGCATCTGGCCATTGACGACGATGAGCATGATTGGCAAGAGCGCCCAGGTGATCCACCGCAGAATCCGGTTCAGACCGTTGCGAATCTCAGAATTGACCATCGAAAACCGTTTGGCCTCAACCGTCAGGCGACTGGCGAAGGATTCGGAGCCCACGCGCGTAACCTGCGCCCGACCACGTCCCGCGACAACGTTCGATCCGGAGAGCACATCGTCACCCGGGACTTTCATCACTGGATCGGCCTCGCCAGTGAGCAGCGATTCATCGATCTCGAGACTCTCACTGTCGAGCATCGTGGCATCGGCGGGCACCTGGTCCCCGGCCCGCAGCACAAGGATGTCTTCGTGCACGACGGCTTTCACTGCGATGTCCTGCACAGTGCCGTCTCGAAGCACCCGGGCGTGCGGAGTGCTAATTACTGCGAGCCGGTCGAGTACCCGTTTGGCGCGGTATTCCTGCAGCACCCCGATCACCGCGTTGCTAACGGCAGAGAATCCGAACAGTGCATCCTGCCATTGGCCCAAGACAAGCAGGAGGATAAAGCTCCCCGCCACAATCGCGTTGAACAGCGTGAGCACGTTCACGCGAACGATGTCCCACATACTTCGGCTGGACGATTGCGAGACCCGATTCGATAGCCCGGCCGCGTTCCGCTCAACTACTTGCTCATTCGATAACCCCCGATGAACCTGTGGGTGCGAAAGGTGCGCGGCGCGGCTTTTCACGGCAGGTCAGCTCGAAACGTCGCCATGCGTGAACCCTACGGGACTGGTCCGGCACGCTCCGCAATTTCTCACTCGTTCGGCGCAGCAACCAACTCGAGGAATGTGGTGACGACGAGGCGGTGAGCTGCGTCACACAGGCGATGGCTGACCACAGATCGTCAATGTCCGTCGGGTAAACGTCTTCGACGTGGATGACCCCGCGGCCGTTCTCCTCACGGAGGCTCCCAAGGATGCGCAGTACGCGCAGGTGACGCGAGACACCTGGCCGTGCGATCGGGAGCAGTGCCGCCAGTTCGGTGACCGTTGCCGGCCCGCGGCTCAGCGCCCCCAGAACGGTGCGGCGACTCTCATCAGAGATCGCGGCTAAGACGCTGTCCATCGTTCTGCTTGGTCGCCGTCGCTGGAGTGAGGAGGCGTACGAGCACTAGTCCAAGCATCGCTCCAAGAACCTGCGCCGCCAGAAACCCGGGGACGGATGTCGGCGCGATTCCGCTGAAGGTATTGGTGAGCACCCGGCCGACAGTAATTGCCGGATTCGCGAAGCTGGTCGAGCTGGTGAAGAGGTACGCGGCGCCGATGTATGCCCCAACTACTGCGGGCGCAAGGCGTTCGCGGCCTGTCCGCGCGAGCACGAAGACGACAAGCACGAGCCCTGTGGTGGCGATCACTTCGCCGAGGAAGTGCGGCGGCGTGAGCCGAACCGTAGTGCTGAGTTCAACGGCCGGGAGCCCGAACATGAGGTTGGCGATGATCGCCCCAGTGATGCAGCCGAGCAGCTGAGCCGGGATGTACGACACCGCGTCCAGCCAGCCCCGCCGGCCGAGCACGGCGTCAACGAGCGAGATCAACGGATTGAGGTGGGCGCCACTGATCGGCGAAAAGACGGCGATGATCACGAACAGCCCGAGAGCCGTCGCTCCCGCACTCTCGACGAGTTCAAGGCCGACGTTGCCGGGTGAGAGTCGAGCAGCAGCTATCCCAGACCCGACGACAACCGAGCTCAGAAGGAGTGTTCCGAGAAACTCAGCCAGCAGTCGTCGACGACGTGAGACCACCGATCAGACCGTCACGAGGAGCCGCGCGACGCCATCGAGGGCACCCGGCGCGAGCTTGTAGTAGGCCCAGGTGCCGCGCTTCGAGCGGGTCAGGTATCCCGCTTCAACCAGAATCCGAAGGTGATGTGAAACGGTCGGTTGTCCCAGCCCGAGCGGCTCTGTGAGGTCGCAAACGCACGCTTCTGCATTCTCGTGCGCGGCAACCATCGAGATGATCCGGAGGCGAGCCGGGTCAGCGAGCGCCTTCAGGGAGGAGGCGAGATTGGATGCGTTCTCCACGGTGATCGCCTCCCGAGTTAGGGGCGAGCAGCAGGCCGTGACATCACGTACGGGAAGCAGCTCCATCAGGGTCATTCGTCGATTCTTCCATAAACATTGACAAACGTCGATGTATTAATGATTCTTATATCGATCGACATCAATGTTTGAAAGAGAGCCTCCCATGACTGACAAACCCAGAGTGCTATTCGTTTGCATTCACAACGCCGGTCGAAGCCAGATGGCCGCCGGCTACGCGCGAACCCTCTCGGGTGGTGCTGTTGAAGTTCGTTCCGGCGGCTCGGAGCCGGGAAACGAAATCAACCCGGTTGCGATTGCCGTGATGGCCGAAGACGGCATCGACATCTCTGAGGGAGTGCCACAGCTTATGACCACCGAAGCCGTGAAGGACTCCGACGTCGTGATCACAATGGGATGCGGCGACGTGTGCCCGATCTTTCCCGGCAAGCGCTACGAAGACTGGGACCTCACCGATCCGAGGGGACTTCCCATCGACCAGGTGCGGCCGATCCGGGACGATATTAAGCGGCGTGTTGAAGAACTGCTTCGAGAGTTGCTCCCGGCCTGACCTCCTTCTCAATCGAAAGGGGGTGCCCGATATGAACGACGAAGAATGCTGCGGCGGCATCGGCTGCTGCTAACCAATGGGGGCGGGCGGCTATGGTGAGCTTGTGATGCCGCTCGCCTCTGCCGACGGGTCCAGCAGTTGACCTCGCGGGCTGCGGAGACTGCCGCGCGTGTCCCACTCGCAACTATCGCGCGCGAGTGGAGTCGCATCGGCATCACGGGCTTCGGCGGGCCACCGGCACACATCGCCCTGCTCCGTCGATTGTGTGTCGAGCGAAATTCGTGGCTCGCCGCCGGCGAGTTCGAAGATGGCATCGCGGCGACCAATCTTCTGCCCGGTCCCGCATCAACGCAATTGGCAATCTTCTGCGCCTGGCGACTTCGGGGGCCGATCGGCGCCATTATCGGCGGGATCTGTTTCATCCTTCCGGGCCTGATTCTCATCCTCGCGCTCTCCGTGCTCTTTCTCGCCGCGCGACCGCCGCTCTGGGTCGCTGGTGCCGCAGCGGGTGCCGGCGCAGTGGTACCCGCGATCGCGATCACCGCAGGCACGGGACTAGTTGCCGCGAGCTGGCGACGGGCACGGTCGGCACCCGGCGTGCACGTGCGCTGGGTCATTTATCTCGCGGTCGGGATTCTCGCTGGTGCGACAGTCGGCGCGTACCTCGTACTTGTGCTGCTGGCTCTGGGTCTCATCGAGCTCGGGTTCCAGCACGACTGGCGCGAGCGTCCGCCGGGCGCCGCAATGAGTGTCGTTGTGCCATTTCTTTTGCCCGTCGGATTGACGCTCGGCGGGCTGCTCGCCGTGGCCTGGGTGGCGCTCAAAGTTGGTGCCCTGTCGTATGGCGGTGGGTTCGTCATCATCCCGCTGATGCAACACGATGCAGTTGTTACTTACCACTGGATGACCAACAGCCAGTTTCTGGATGCGGTCGCGCTCGGCCAGGTGACGCCGGGCCCCGTCGTACTCACCGTTGCCGCCGTGGGGTACGCCGCGGCCGGGCTGGGTGGCGCCCTCCTCGCTGTGGCCGTTGCCTTCACGCCGTCGTTTGTATTCGTGCTCGCCGGCGCGAAGCACTTCGATCGACTCCGCGGCAACCGGGCGATTCAGGCGTTCCTTACCGGGGCGGGAGCGGCATCGATTGGCGCGATCATTGGGTCGGCAGTGCCGCTTGGGCTCGCGCTAACGCAGCTCTGGCAACTCGGGATCGTGGCCGGCGGACTGCTGTGGCTGTTCGCCTTCCGACGTGGTGTGGTTAGCGCGATCCTTCTCGCCGCCGCGGTCGGGATTGTCTTCGCCCTACTTGGGGCGCCGCTGCCCCGCTAGTTTGCCCGGGGTGCGAACGCGGCACGGAACATGGCGTGCGTGCGGGCACGGACATCCGCTCGCCCGTCGTCGTCGGTGCGCGCGAGCACGAAGGCCAGCATCGAGACCGCGAGCAGGACATCGGCAGCATCGACGTCGTCGCCGACGTTCCCGGCTACCTTGTCGCGCGCTAGCAGGATGTCAACAACTCCGGTGATGCGGGTGCGCAGATGCTCCGTGCGCGGATCGTGGCGATGGTCCGTGACGAGGTCGAGGAGCGCAGTCGATCCCACTACCTGCTCGGCGACAGCATCGAACAGATCGTCGAGTGTGGTGCCCGGCCTGGCGGCGAGGTCCTCGAGTTCGCCGATGTTCTCGTCGAACACCGCTACTCCCAGGCTGACCCGATCGGGGAAGTGGCGGTAGAGGCTGCCCTGGCCGACGCCCGCTCGCTTGGCCACGGAATTGAGTGGCGCGGATAGTCCGACCTCGCCAAAGACCTCGCGGGCCGCGGCGATGAGCGCCCGCCGGTTGTCCGGCCCCGCGCTCGGTCCACGGTTGGCTTTGGGTTCGGGGGGCACGGTGGTAGCGTACTACCGGACACAGTTGTCCGGTAACTCGAAAGGTATTTAGAGATGGCAAACAATGCGACCCAACTAACCGGCGACTCGTCGATTGGAACCTGGCTCGACGACCCGATCGGTGGCCCGATCATGCGCGAACTCCTCGCGGAGGCTGGACAGGATGCCGGCGTACTGAAGCCGGTTCGTCGACTCGCCATCAAGCGCCTCATCAAGCTCAGCAAGGGCCAGTTCTCGGAGGCAATGGTCGCTGATCTGGTCGCGCGTGCAGCATCCGGCGAGGTCCCGGCAGGCGGCGCGTCATCGGTCGCGGCGCAGGCAGCGCCCGCGGCGCCATCGCGGCCCGCTGTCGAGGTGCCCGAGTGGGTCGAGAAGACCACACCGGGTCGGTTCAAGGGCAAGACCGTGATCGTGACGGGAGCTGGCTCTGGGATCGGTCGCGCGACCGCATCCCGTGTCGCCCGAGAGGGCGGCCGCGTCATCGCCGTCGACATCTCGAAGGAGCGACTGGATGAGTTCGCCAAGGAACAGAAGAAGTCCGATGTCACAAGTGTCGCGGGAGACATCACCTCCGACGCGACGATCGCTGCCATTGTGAAGGCGGCGGGTAAGAAGATCGACGGACTCGCCAACGTCGCGGGGATCATGGACAACATGACGCCCGTCCACGAGGTCAGTGATGACGTCTGGCAGCGGGTCTTCCGCATCAATGTCGACGGCACCATGAAGCTCATGCGCGCGGTCGTCCCATCGATGCTTGCCCAGGCGAGTGGCTCGATCGTCAACATCGCCTCCGAGGCGGCTCTTCGTGGGTCGGCGGCCGGTGCCGCGTATACGGCCTCGAAGCACGCTGTCGCGGGCCTGACCAAGAGCAGCGCGTTCATGTACGGCCCGAGCGGCATCCGCGTCAACGCGGTCGCACCCGGCCCAACGATTACGAACATCGAGGCAACTTTCGCCTCAGAGCTCGGCTCCGAGCGCGTTCAACTGGCGATGTCAGTGATGCCGGATCCGGCCGAGGCGGAGGCGCTCGCCGCATCCATCACCTTTCTGCTCAGCGACGATGGCGTCAACGTGAACGGTGTGATCCTCCCATCCGACGGAGGCTGGTCGGCCGCCTAGTTCCAGAGGAGCAGCTTCTCCGGGTTGAGCACCATCCACACGTCCGAGACCACCGAATCGGCGACTCCCAGATTCACCACGCCGACGATGCGCCCGTCCTCCCACATGGCGAAGGCGAGCCCGTCGTTGGTCTGGAGCTCGGCGACCGTAATGTTCGACGGCTTAGTGATAATCCCGAGCAGGAACCGCCCAACCCGATCGGCGCCAACCACAGGGTTGCGTGCGGCGGTGACGAAACCCCCGCCATCGGAGCGCAACACAACATCGGGGTCAAGCACCGCGATGAGCTGGTCCAACTGACCCGAGGTTGCGGCGGCCGAGAACGCTCGCACGACGTCGTCGTGCTGCGCTCGAGTGACGTGCTGATTACGGGTCTCGCTGACCCGACGGCGAGCGGAAGTAGCCAGTTGTCTGCACGCCGCCTGGCTTCGCCCGACGACCTCCGCAATCTCGCCGAACGGGAGCGCGAACACATCGTGCAACACGAAGACAACCCGCTCGGCGGGCGTCATCGACTCGAGCACCACGAGCAGGGCCGTACTGACTGAGTCATCGAGCGTGACCCGGTCCAGCGGATCGACCTCCGCCGCGCGGATAAAGTCCCGAGTCGGCAGTGGCTCGGGCAGCCACGGCCCGACGTACCGCTCGCGTCGAGCCCGTGCTGAGTCGAGCACGTCAAGGCAAACGCGACTGGCGACTCGCGTCAGCCACGCCCGCGGAACATTGATTTCGTCGCGATCGGCCTGTGACATCCGGTACCACCGCGCGTAGGTCTCCTGCACGGCGTCTTCGGCCTCGGCGAACGTACCGAGCATCCGAAATGCCAGGTTGAGCAGGTGGCGCCGCTCGCCGAGTACGTCCGCGTCGTTTGCACCCTCGTCGGGTTGATTCGTGGTCACACCCATTAGGACGGAGCCACCCCGAAGAATGTGAGCCCGGGCATCACAATTTCGACCTCTGTGTCGTCCTATTGATCATGAACACAATTCTGCGCCGAATACTTCTCGGCCTGCTCGTGATTGTTGCGACGTTTGTCGGTCTGTGGGCGGCGGTGTTTCCGCAGTCCTTCTACGCGTCATTCCCGGGACTTGGCCTTCACTGGATCTCGTCGGACGGTCCTTTCAATGAACACCTGATTCGGGATGTTGGCGGCCTCTACCTTGGGTTTGCAGCGGCGGCCATTGGCGCGATCGTTGCGAAGAGCGCCACTCCTGGCCGCGTCGTCGGCATTGGATGGGCACTCTTTGGCATCCTGCACCTGGGCTATCACTTCGCGCGCCCCGAGGGGAGTTCGCTCGATCATGTCGGCACGGTCGTAAGCCTGGCCGCGAACCTGCTGATCGGCCTCGCCCTTCTGCTGCCGGTCCGGAGAGCGAACGCCGGGACACGGGTGGAGGCCGCCCGATGAGGATCGCTGTCGCCGGCGGTACCGGCACCCTTGGTCGGCACGTGGTCGACGCGCTCACTGATCGCGGTCACGATCCGATCATCCTGACTCGCTCGAGCGGAGTCGACCTCGTGTCCGGCGATGGTCTGGCTGAAATGCTCAAGGGGGTGAGTGCTGTGGTGGATGTCACATCAGTCGGTACGAGCGCCGGCGCGGTATCGCTGCGGTTCTTTCGCGCCGTGACAACCAATCTCCTCGCTGCGGAGGTCGCGGCGGGTGTGCCGCATCATCTCGCCGTGTCCATCGTCGGTGCCGCCGAAATCGATGCAGCGTACTACTCGGGCAAGAGGGAGCAGGAGGAGCTCGTCATGGCTGCGACCGGGCGCTGGACGATCGTGCGAGCCACGCAGTTTCACGAATTCGTACACCTGCTGATCGCCGCTGGCGCAGTTGGTCCCCTCCAGATCGTGCCCCGCATCGTGTCTCAACCCATCGCCGCCCGCGAGGTCGGTCTCGCAGTGGCGAAGCTCGCAACCGAGCCACCCGCGGGACTCACCGTAGATCTTGCTGGCCCGAAGGTGGAACGGATGGCCGATCTGGTTCGTCGATACTTGCGCGCGACCGGCAGTAGGCGGCCCGTTCTTGAGGTTCCGATTCCGGGCGCGTGGGGACGAAGTCTGCGGGATGGCTCAC
>JADGOT010000055.1 GCA_017882805.1 Glaciihabitans sp.
ATCGCGCAAGGGAGACTTCTCCATGGCTTCAAGCATCCGCAGGGAAAGCCCGGCCGCGCCCGGATCGATTTCGGCACGCGCCTGCAAAAAGCCGAGAACCGGGGCAACGGGGAACTTCGGTGCGCCGCCGAAGCCGCCGTATTCCTGGTCCTCGTACTCGAGAAGTTCGGCGACGATCTTTTCGAACTCGGCCGCCCCCGGAAGCGATTCGCGCGCGGCGGGCGGAGCAGTATTCAGTGCCGCCGCAAGACGTCCCGCGGTATCCAGAACATCGTCCCGGCGATCTGCCCACGCGTCGACCATGGCGCCAAGGACGTCGCGAAAGGACGGTAACCCCTGGGTCGGCACTGGCGGGAAGTAGGTGCCGGCATAGAACGCGCGGCCGGTCGGAGTTGCAAACACCGTGAGCGGCCAGCCGAGTTGGTCGGTAAACGCCGAGGCCGCCGCCAAATAGGTCGCGTCGACATCGGGATACTCCTCGCGGTCAACCTTGATACTGACGAAGTTCGCGTTCAGGTAGGCGGCCAGCTCGGGATCGCTGAAACTCTCGCGCGCCATCACGTGACACCAGTGGCACGTCGAGTAGCCGATAGAGATCAGCACGGGCACGTCGCGGGCCACTGCCTCACCGAACGCCTCCGCGCCCCACGGATACCAGTCCACCGGGTTATCGGCGTGTGAGCGGAGGTAGGGGCTCACAGCAGAACCAAGACGATTTGGCATAGCCTGAAGCCTATGTCGACGATGACAGTGACCTACGTGGGCGGACCGACCGCCATCCTCGAATATGCGGGACTTCGCATCCTGCTCGATCCCACCTTCGATGCTCCCCAGACCTACGAGAGCGATGAGGACACGCTAACTAAAACGACCGGGCCAGGCGTCGCGGTTGATGATCTGGATGAGCTGGATCTCATTCTGCTTTCTCACCACGAGCACGAGGACAATCTCGACTATTCGGGTCGTGAGCTGGTTCGCAGAACACTTACTCTCAGCACCGCGAAGGCGGGCGTCGACCTGGGCAAGCCCGTGATCGGTCTGGACTGCTGGGAGGAACACCGGGTGGAAGCCGTCACTGTAACGGCAGCACCGGCTCTCCATGGGCCACCCGGGGCCGAGCGACTCGTCGGACCCGTCATCGGATTCCTTCTCGAGGCGCCCGATGAGCCGACCGTCTACGTCAGCGGCGACAACGCGTCGCTTGAGCTGGTTCAGCAGATCGCCGACCGGTTTCCGGCCATCGATATCGCGGTGCTGTTTGCCGGAGCGGCGCGAGTGCCGTCGATCGATGCGGCCCTCACCCTCACCTCGCGGGATGCCGCGAAAGCCGCCCAGATTCTGGGAGCGCCGCTGGTGGTCGGCCTCCACACCGAAGACTGGGAGCACTTCAGCGAGTCTCGGGCTCAGCTCGAGGATGCGTTCGCCGGCACCGATCTGCTGCTCGATACACCGCGTGGGGTGCCCGTGGTCGTCGAGTTAAGCCCCCGGGTCGAACTCGCGGGTTAGTTCACCTCGGCGGGGTTGCCGCCGACCCGGTGATCCTCATCGAGGCTCGTCATGGTCGCGAATTCGTCCGGGCTGATCTCAAAGTCGAAGACCTCGAAGTTTTCCTTCATGCGGTCCCGCGAGTTCGACTTCGGAATGACGATGTTCCCCGCCTGCAGGTGCCAGCGAATCACGATCTGCGCCGGCGACTTGCCGTGGGCTGACGCGATGGTCTGGATGGCGGTCATCCCGAACAGGTCGTACTTGCCCTGCCCGAGTGGTCCCCACGACTCGATCACGATCCCATGTGCCGTCGCGAAGTCGCGAAGTTCACGCTGCTGGAAGATCGGATGAAGTTCGACCTGGTTCACGGCCGGCACGATATCCGTCGCAGAAAGCAGCGCCTCGAGGTGAGGAACGAGAAAGTTACTGACTCCGATCGCGCGTGCGCTGTGCTCGCCGTAGAAGCGCTCGAGTTGCCGCCAGGCTTGCACGTAGAGCTCGTTTTCGGGCATAGGCCAGTGGATGAGGTAGAGGTCGACATAGCCGAGGCCGAGCTTCTCAAGGCTTGCATCAAACGCCGGGATGATCTCGCCCGACTTGTGGTCGGGATTCGCGAGCTTCGTCGTAATAAACAGCTCATCGCGCGGGATCCCCGACGCCGCAATGGCTGCGCCGACCTGCTGCTCGTTGTTATAGGCGGCCGCCGTGTCGATATGGCGATAGCCGACCTCGAATGCATCCTCGATGACGCGCTGAGCGTCGGTGGGGTCGACCTTGAACACACCGAATCCCAGCTGCGGAATAGTGGTGCCTGAATTGAGGGGAAGCTGCGGAACCGTCATGGCTCCATCGTGGCACGAACGCGGCCAGCCCTATTTCGGCCAGCGCGAGCCGTGAGCGAAGTCGTCATCGAAGGTGCGGGTGACTTCGGCAATCACCGTGGGCGCCTGTGCGTTCGTGAGAACGATGCTCAGCTCCCGATTAAACGCCAGCGACGAGTACGACGCATTCTGCGAACCGACCATCACCGAGGCCCTCGCCGTACCGGAGTCAATCAGGATGAGCTTCTCGTGAATATAGAGCCCCTTGGCTGTCTCGGGAAGAACGTGAACGACGCACCCCGCGGCGGTCACCTGGCCGAAGCCCTTCGCCCAGTCCGGGTTGTCCATCATCACGACCTGGCATCGAACGCCGCGCGCGGCATCGGATGCGAGCGCACGGTAAATGTAGGGGTCGGACAGTTCTTCACTGGTGAATTGGACACTCTGCGTGGCCGAGGAGATTCGATCAACCATGGTCTGCTCAGAGTCGGGCGACCAGACCAATCCTGGGGCGTTTGCCTCGTCTGACGCGGGGTTCTGCCCGTTCCAGTCGTTTTCGAAGGTCTTCTCGATTGCCGCCACGTGAACTGGGTAGGTGTCGACGATTTCGGCATCGCGCGTCGTCGAGTAGAACTGGGGCGTCAGATTCGCGGTCGAGATGTCTGAGGTGGTGCGGTCGAACGTGGTCGTTTTGATGTGGAAGATCGTCGACGAGACCCCGAACCTCACCTCGACACCTCCGGCGCGAAGTAGCGCAGCCACCGGCTGGTTGGTCGTTCGGGCCTCGTAGGCTGCGTTCAGCAGGACGCGAACCGATACCCCGCGCTGGTGCGCGGCGATCAGAGCCCGTTCTTCGATGGGATCTTCGAGCTCGTAGATCTCCATATCAATGGAGTGCGCAGCGCGGGCAGTCTGCTCATAGATTCCCCCGAAACCCGCCGCCGGGTACTGCACGAGAGTGAACTCGGAGGGCACGCTCGGCGTGACGGCACATCCCGTCAGGGTGAGCGCGACGAGGAGCACAATCGGTGCCGCCTTCTTTGCCTTTGTCATCCTGATCAGCATGAGCCGTGCATCGCCGCGGTGCAATCAACTGAGGCGACTACCGCTGCCAACTCGACGACCTCGCGGCTGGGAAGGACTGGCGCAATACGATGGAAGGCTATGTCGATCGCCGTCCCCTCGATTTCCTTCCCTCCGGAGCTGCCGGTGAGCCAGCGCCGGGAGGACATCGCGCGCGCCATCGCCGAGAACCAGGTGATCATCGTCGCGGGAGCAACCGGGTCGGGCAAGACGACGCAGTTGCCGAAGATCTGTCTCGAGCTCGGCCGGGAAAGCATCGGTCACACTCAGCCCCGGCGAATCGCCGCACGCACCATCGCCGAACGCATCGCCGAGGAACTGGGGACAGAGCTCGGTGGACTCGTCGGCTACCAGGTGCGCTTCACAGATCGGGTCGGCGCCGACACGAAGATCAAGCTGATGACCGACGGCATCCTGCTAAACGAAATCCATCGCGACCGGATGCTCAAAAAGTACGACACGATCATCCTGGATGAGGCGCACGAGCGAAGCCTGACCATCGATTTTCTGCTCGGGTATTTGAAGCAGCTGCTCCCCCAGCGTCCCGATCTCAAGCTCATCATCACCAGCGCCACCATCGACCCCGAGAGCTTTTCCCAGCACTTCGACGGCGCTCCGATCATCGAGGTGAGTGGGCGAACGTACCCCGTCGAGATTCGGTACCGGCCGCTGGTCGCCGAGGACATCGACAACGAGGATGTTGACGGCCCTTCGACGAGCTCAGGAGCCGTGGATAGGGACTACCTGGAGGGGATCAACGCCGCACTCGACGAGCTCGCTCGCGAGGCGCCCGGTGACGTGCTGGTTTTTCTATCGGGTGAGTCCGAGATCCGGGATGCGGAGGACGCGATCCGAGGACGGAGCCTCCCGGGTACGGAGATTCTGCCCCTGTACGGACGGCTGAGTTCTGCTGACCAGCACCGGGTCTTTCAAGCGTCGGGGACGCCTGGCACCAAGCGCCGGGTCATCCTTGCGACCAACGTCGCCGAGACCAGCCTCACGGTGCCCGGAATCAAATACGTTATCGATGCCGGTACGGCACGAATCAGTCGGTACTCGACCCGGGCGAAGATCCAGCGCCTCCCGATTGAAGCGATCAGTCAGGCATCCGCGAACCAGCGGTCGGGGCGAAGCGGACGAACGAGCGACGGCATCGCGATTCGCCTGTACTCCGAAGAAGACTTTCTGAAGCGACCGGAGTTCACTGAGCCGGAGATCCTGCGAACGAACCTAGCCGCGGTCATCCTGCAGATGATCTCGCTCGGACTCGGCGACATTGCGGCGTTCCCGTTTCTGCAACCGCCGGACTCGCGCGGAATCAAAGACGGCCTAGACCTCCTGGCTGAACTAGGCGCGCTGGAGCTTGGAGGATCGCATCGCGATCCCGCGACGCCAGCGCCGACGGAGCTGCGCTCCGGCGGTTCGAAGGAATGGCGCCTCACCTCCATTGGCAAGCAGCTCACCCAGCTCCCCGTCGACCCTCGCCTCGCGCGGATGATCGTGGAGTCGAAGAAGCACGGCGTCACTCGTGAGGTGCTCGCCATCACGGCGGGGTTGACCATCCAAGACCCGCGCGAACGACCGCTTGAGCGGCGGGCACACGCGGATCAGCTGCACGCCCGTTTCGTCGATCCGACAAGTGACTTTCTTACCCTCCTGAACCTCTGGAACTACCTCAAGGAGAAGGAGAACGAACTCAGCGGCAATCAATTCCGTCGGCTCTGCAAGTCCGAGCACCTGAACTTCTTGCGCATCCGCGAGTGGGCCGATCTGTACCGACAACTCAGCCGCGCGGCCAAGCAGGTGCACCTGACTCTGGGCGATCCGACGACGAACCCCGACGGCATTCACAAGTCGCTCCTGGCCGGCCTCCTGAGCCAGCTGGGTCTGCGAGACGCCGCCAAGCGTGATTATCAGGGTGCGCGCCAGGTGCGGTTCGTGGTGTTTCCGGGATCGGCCCTGTTCAAGAAGCAACCGGCAGCGCTCATGAGCGCCGAGCTGGTCGAGACCAGTCGACTGTTCGCGAGGATGAACGCCGCGATCGATCTCGCCTGGGCCGAACCGATCGCGGGCGACCTCGTCAAGCGCACCTACGGCGAGCCGCACTGGGAAAAGAAGCAGGGCTCGGCCGTCGCGCTCGAGCGTGTCACCCTCTACGGTGTTCCAATCGTGGTCAACCGGCGCGTGCAATTCGCGCGAATCGATGCGGCGTGGGCGCGCGATCTGTTTATCCGGTCAGCGCTCGTCGACGGCGAATGGGACATCGACCGAATAGACAAGCGACTATCCCAATTTGATCGGGACAATCGCGCGCTGCGGGCGGAGCTGGCTCAGCTCGAGGAGCGCACTCGGCGTCGCGACATCCTCTACGACGACGAGGCGATCTTCGACTTCTACAACGCGCGCATTCCGGCGGAGGTAGCATCCACTCGCAGCTTCGAGACCTGGTGGCGTGCGGAACACAAGACCCGGCCCGACCTGCTGACCATGACGCGAGAGACGCTCGCGGGCGAAACAGCGATCGACGAGGATGCCTTTCCCGCCAGTTGGCGGCAGGGCGACCAGACGCTTCCGCTCAGCTACCGATTCGAGCCGGGTGCAGACGATGACGGCGTGACCGTGAACGTGCCACTTGCGCTGCTGGCATCCCTCAGGCCTGCGGGCTTCGACTGGCTCGTGCCGGGACTTCGGGAGGACCTGGTAACAGCTCTGCTGAAGGCTCTTCCGAAGGCGATTCGCCGCAACGTCGTTCCCACCGCCGACTGGGCGCGTCGCCTCATCGCCGAAATGCCTGACCCCGCGACTCTCGCCGAGGAGCTCGAGGCACCGGATGCGGTCGCCCTCGTCGACTTTCTCAGCGCCAGCATCCAGCGGCTCACCTACACGCCAGTCGAGGCTGCGGACTTCGAGACCGAGCGACTCTCACCCCATCTCCGGATGACCTTCGCCGTCATCAACGAGAAGGGCGTCGAGGTGGCGCGCTCGAAGGACCTTCCCGGCCTGCAGGAGAAGCTCAAAACGCGCGGCCGCGAAGCCGTCGCACGGGTGAGCGCATCCACACCGCATGCCATCGAGCGCGCAGGTCTTACCAGCTGGGATTTCGACGAGCTGCCGAAGGTGATCGACACTCGCCAGGGCGGCACCGTCATCCGGGCGTATCCGGCCCTCGTCGACAAGGGCAATTCGGTATCGATCACGCTCATGAGCACACCGGAAGATCAGGCCCGCGAGACGCCCGGCGGAGTTCGCAGGCTCCTTCTACTCGGCATTCCGTCGCCCTTGAGCTACGTGCGCGAACATCTCACCCAGACCGAGAAGCTACTGCTTGCCACGAGCCCCTACCAAAACGTGAATGCCCTGTTCGACGACTGCCTGGTCGCAGCGGTCGACGCCGGCGTGCGGCTTCGTCGGCCCGACGGCATCCTGTGGTCCCGAGCAGAGTTCGAAGCGACTCGGCTCGAGGTTTCGGCGGGACTCGTCGAGAGCTTGATCGGAATTGTCGCGACGGTCAGCACAATCCTGGGAGCCGCGCGCGATGCCGACCGTGCGCTGCGCGGAGCCACGAGCATGTCGCTCGTCGCGTCACTCGCGGATGCGCGCGAGCAGCTTGCCGGACTCGTCTTTGCCGGGTTTGTCTCGAGTACCGGTGGCGCGCAGCTTCGTCACGTGCCCCGCTACCTTAAGGGCATCACGAGTCGGATCGAAAAGCTCCCGACCGAACTCGCTCGCGACCGAACCTGGCAGCTCCAGGTTCAGGATGCGACGTCCAGGTACCTGGCAGCGGGTGGGCGCATCCCGCTCGCACCGTACACGTCAGAGAAGCTTGTGCGCGTGCGCTGGATGCTCGAGGAGCTGCGCGTGAGCCTATTCGCACAACAGCTGGGCACCGCCGAAACCATCTCTCCCCAGCGCATTGCAAAGGCCCTTGCCTAGACTCGACACATGACTACGGCAGTTATTGTTGACACCCTTCGCACGGCCTCTGGACGCGGTAAGGCGGGTGGCGCGCTTGCCCATTTCCATCCGGTCGACCTGCTCGCCACGGTTCTGAAAGAACTCGTCGCGCGCAACAACCTGGATCCTGCCCTGATCGATGACGTTATCGCGGGCTGCCTCGCACAGGTCGGCGAGCAGTCGGTCAACATCGGACGGAACGCCGCGCTGGCCGCAGGCTTCCCGGTCACGGTGCCCGGAACGACAATCGACCGCCAGTGCGGATCCAGCCAGCAAGCCGCAACCTTCGCCGCTCAGGGCATCATCGCGGGCAGCTACGACATCGTGATCGCCTGCGGCGTCGAGCAGATGAGCAAGTACCCGATTAGCTACGCAACTCTCGGCCAGGACCCGTGGGGCACGTTCGTGCACGAGCGCTTCCCGGAGGGGCTCGTTGGTCAAGGTATCTCCGCGGAACTCATCGCCAACCGGTGGAATCTGTCGCGGGAGACTCTCGACGAGTATTCGGCACGCTCGCATCGTCTGGCCGCGGCGTCCGATTTCTCCCGTGAGATTCTGCCGATCGGAGACTTCGCGATCGACGAGACGCTCCGCCCATCCACGACGGTCGAGGGCCTCGGCGGTTTGAAGCCCGCGTTCTACGACGAGGAGATTGCGGGGCGCTTCCCCGAGATCAAGGAATGGCGCATCACTCCGGGCAACTCATCGCCCCTGACCGATGGCGCGTCCGCGGTTCTTATCATGAGCGAGAAGAAGGCCGCCGAACTCGGCCTGACTCCGCGCGCCCGTTTCACCAACTTCGCGGTCGTCGGCTCAGATCCGATCGAGATGTTGACGGGAGTGATCCCGGCGACCCGGCGCATCCTGTCCCGTTCCGGGTTGTCGATCGAGGACATCGACACGTTCGAGGTGAACGAGGCGTTCGCTCCTGTCGTTCTGGCCTGGCAGCGCGACGTTGGCGCAGAGCCAGACAAGGTCAACCCGCGCGGCGGCGCGATCGCGCTCGGCCATGCCCTCGGCTCGAGCGGCACAAGGCTGCTCGGAAGCATGGTCAATACCCTCGAGCAGACCGGGGGCACGATCGGTCTTCAGGTCATGTGCGAGGGCGGCGGTATGGCCAACGCCACCCTCATCGAACGGATGTAGCTCCGGTGTTCTAGTGCCAGGACAGCTTGATGGTTTTCAGCACCGTCTTGGTGGGCGATCCATTCACCCAGTCCACCATGCCCGAGAGA
>JADGOT010000004.1 GCA_017882805.1 Glaciihabitans sp.
ATACGATGGTCATGCACCCCGGGCCCATGGTTCGCGGCCTCGAGATTTCGGCTGCGGCGGCCGATTCGAGCCGCTCGACGGTGCTCGAACAGGTTGCTAATGGGGTTTCGATAAGGATGGCCGTGCTGTACCTGCTTCTGGCGAGCGAAGGCGGCAACCTGTGAATTTGATTGTCACTGGGGCGACGCTCCCGAACGGTACGGCAACCGATCTCTTTGTGACGGATGGTCGCTTTGCGACCGAGGCGGCTAAGGGCGCGACAACGATCGAGGCGGCTGGTCTCACTGCGCTGCCCGGTCTCGTCGACCTGCACACGCACCTCCGCGAGCCCGGCTACGAACAGAGCGAGACGGTGCTCACCGGATCCCGGGCCGCCGCGGCGGGCGGCTTCACCGCCGTGCACGCCATGGCGAACACCTCGCCGGTAGCCGATACCGCCGGAGTAGTCGAGCAGGTGCACTCGCTCGGCACCCAGCACGGGTACGTCACGGTGCGCCCGATTGGCGCGGTCACGATGGGGCTGGCGGGCGAACGGCTCAGCGAAATCGGCGCGATGGCCGGCTCCCGCGCACGGGTGACCGTGTTCTCCGACGACGGTAAGTGCGTCTCCGATGCGCTGCTCATGCGTCGTGCCCTCGAATACGTCAAGACATTCGGGGGAGTGATCGCGCAGCACGCCCAGGAACCACGCCTCACCGAGAACGCACAGATGAACGAGGGCGCGTTGTCTGGCGAGCTCGGGCTGGCGGGCTGGCCTGCGGTCGCCGAGGAGGCGATTATCGCGCGGGACGTCCTGCTCGCCGAGCATGTCGGTGCCCGCCTGCACATCTGCCATGTGTCGACTGCGGGATCCGTGGACGTCGTTCGCTGGGCAAAGGCTCGTGGCATCGATGTCACCGCCGAGGTGACCCCACACCACCTGCTGCTCACGGAGGAGCTCGCTCGGTCTTACGACTCGCGCTACAAGGTCAACCCGCCGCTGCGCCGCGACGAAGACGTCAGCGCGCTTCGCGAGGCCCTCGCCGACGGCACCATCGACATTGTCGCGACCGACCATGCCCCACATCCGCTCGAATCGAAGGAGTGCGCGTGGGATGAAGCCGCCTTCGGGATGGTCGGCCTCGAGTCCGCGCTCAGTGTCGTACAGCTCGCCATGGTCGACTCTGGGCTCCTCGGTTGGGCGGATGTCGCCCGCGTGCTTTCGTCAAAGCCCGCAGAGATCGGTGGGCTGGCGGGCTACGGCGACGCTTTTGCGATTGGCAGCGCCGCGAACCTCACGCTCTACGACGCCTCCGCCAGTCGCGTCTTCAGCCTGGACGATCTGCGCGGAAAGGGTCTCAACACTCCCTACCTCGGCCGAACACTCCCCGGCAGAGTCGTCACCACTTTTCACGACGGCTACCCAACGGTGCTCGACGGACAGCTCGTCGACTCCGCCGAGGTGGCCGCAAACGCTCTCGACCACCGAACAAGGAAGCCCAGTGCATAGCGCCATCCTCGGGTCGGTACACCCCGTGCTCGCAACGCTCAACGTTGACGACAACGCGACGCGAACGCGCCTGCTGATTTATGTCTTGCTTGGCTTCGTTGTGATCATCGCGCTTGCCGTGATCGGCTGGACAACACGTCGACGTCGTCAGCGTGGCCTCCCGTCGCCCGCTCCGATGCCGGATGACATTGGTGCAGTGCGCGGCGAGTTCGAGGGCTTCTACGTCGCAACGACCTCCGACGGACAACCCTTGAATCGGATCGCGGTCGGCGGTCTCGGTTTTCGTGCGCGGGCGACCATCGCGGTCGCCGACGCGGGTGTCGTGCTCGCACTGCCCGGCAACAACGTGTTTATCCCGCGTGCCGATATCCGCGAGGTCACGCGCTCCAATTACACGATCGACCGCGTCGTCGAGCCCGGGGGCCTTGTGCTGCTGGCCTGGACGCTTGGCGATACGAAACTCGACAGCTATCTCCGCGTCGAGCGGACCGAAGAACTCGTCAGCGCTCTCGAGAGCCTGCTGACCGCACGCACCGGAAAGAAGGCGTAGTGGCGATCGACCCAGCAGTTCTCGTTCTCGAGGACGGCACTCGTTATGCGGGTAACGCCTACGGCGCGCGCGGCCAGACCTTCGGCGAGGTGGTCTTCGCCACGGGCATGACCGGCTACCAGGAGACACTGACGGACCCGAGCTACGCGGGCCAGATCGTCGTCATGACCGCGCCCCACATCGGCAACACCGGCGTAAACGATGAGGACCCAGAGTCGTCACGAATCTGGGTGGCGGGGTACGTCGTGCGTGATCCCTCCCGCATCGTCTCGAACTATCGGGCGAGCGGATCACTCGATGACCAGCTGGTCGCTGAGAACATCGTCGGGATAAGCGGCATCGATACCAGAGCGGTTACGCGCCGGCTACGGGACGCCGGCGTCATGCGAGGCGGAGTCTTCTCCGGCGCGGATGCGGGCATCGCCGCGGAGAAGCAACTCGAGCTGGTGAAGAAGTCGGCGTCGATGGTCGGCCTGAACCTGTCCTCGCTGGTCTCGACTGCCGATGGCTACTCGCTGCCGGCCGAGGGCGAGCGGGTCGGCAGCGTCGCGGTGCTCGATCTCGGAGTGAAGACCTCGACTCTGCGCTACCTGGCCGCTCGTGGCTTCGACGTCAACGTCGTTCCGCAGACGATCACCCTCGAGCAGCTTCTCGCGACCAAGCCAGACGCGGTCTTCTTCTCGAACGGTCCCGGCGACCCCGGCGCATCCGACCAGCACGTTGAGCTTCTCCAGGGCGTTCTCCGCGAGGGTCTACCTTTCTTCGGCATCTGCTTCGGTAACCAGCTCCTCGGACGGGCACTCGGCTTCGGAACCTACAAGCTGCCTTTTGGCCACCGGGGCATCAACCAGCCGGTCGTGGATGTCGCCACCGGACGTACCGAGATCACCAGTCACAACCACGGTTTCGCGGTGGATGCGCCGATTGGCGAGATCACCGAATCACCTGCCGGATTCGGCCGAGTTGAGGTTAGCCACGTGAACCTCAACGACAACGTGGTTGAGGGGCTGAACGCCCTCGACATTCCCGCGTTCTCAGTGCAGTACCACCCCGAGGCCGCAGCCGGCCCGCACGATGCCAACTACCTGTTCGATCGATTTAGGGATCTCGTGGTCTCGGCCAAGGATAAGAAGTAATGCCGAAGCGCGCAGACATTAACTCGGTTCTCGTGATCGGCTCCGGTCCGATCGTGATCGGTCAAGCCGCAGAGTTCGACTACTCGGGAACCCAGGCGTGCCGCGTTCTTCGCGAGGAGGGCGTACGCGTCATTCTGGTGAACTCGAACCCGGCGACGATCATGACCGACCCTGACTTCGCGGACGCGACTTACATCGAGCCCATCACCTGGCAGGTCATCGAAACGATCATCGCCAAAGAGAAGCCGGATGCGATCCTGCCGACCCTCGGCGGCCAGACGGCGCTCAACGCGGCCATCGAGCTGCACAATCACGGCATCCTTACGAAGTACAACGTCGAACTGATTGGTGCGAACTTCGAGGCGATCAACAAGGGCGAGGATCGCCAGATCTTCAAACAGCTGGTATTGGATGCCGGCGCCGACGTCGCACGAAGCCACATCGCACATACGGTCGACGAGGCAATCGCCGCGGCAGCCGATCTCGGCTACCCACTGGTCATCCGTCCGTCCTTCACCATGGGCGGTCTCGGATCCGGTTTTGCGTACGACGAGCCCGAGCTCATCCGCATGGTCACCGACGGGCTGCACCAGAGCCCCACTACCGAGGTTCTGATGGAGGAATCCATCCTCGGCTGGAAAGAGTACGAGCTCGAACTCATGCGCGACACGGCCGACAATACGGTTGTCGTGTGCTCGATCGAGAACGTCGATCCGGTTGGGGTTCACACCGGCGACTCGATCACGGTTGCTCCGGCTCTCACGCTCACCGATCGCGAGTTTCAGAACCTGCGCAATATCGGAATCGACATCATTCGTGCGGTTGGAGTCGATACGGGTGGCTGCAACATCCAGTTCGCGGTCGAGCCATCCACCGGACGCGTCATCGTGATCGAGATGAACCCGCGAGTCTCGCGGTCATCCGCGCTCGCGTCAAAAGCGACAGGCTTCCCGATCGCGAAGATCGCGGCCAAGTTGGCAATTGGCTATCGGCTCGACGAGATTCCTAACGACATCACCAGGGTGACGCCCGCGTCGTTCGAGCCGACGCTCGACTACGTGGTCGTCAAGGTTCCGCGGTTCGCGTTCGAGAAGTTCCCTGCCGCGGACACCACACTGACGACGACCATGAAGTCGGTCGGTGAGGCCATGGCGATCGGTCGCAACTACTCGACCGCGCTGCAGAAGGCTCTTCGTTCGCTCGAGAAGCGGGGGAGCAGCTTCCATTGGAACGGCGCCCCGGGAAACAAGAAGACGCTGCTGGACATCGCCTCCGTGCCAACGGATGGCCGGATCGTGACCGTGCAGCAGGCGCTTCGTGCCGGTGCGACGATCGACGACGTCTTCGAGGCGACGGGCATCGACCCCTGGTTTGTCGACCAGATCGTTCTGATCAACGAGGTCGCAGCCGAGATCGGAACGCTTCGACCGCTGGACGCCGCACTCTTCCGTCTCGCAAAGGATCACGGCTTTAGCGACGCCCAAATTGCGCAGATTCGCGGCCTCGACGAGAAGCAGGTGCGGAACGCGCGCTGGAGCGTTGGCGTTCGTCCGGTCTACAAGACCGTCGACACCTGCGCGGGGGAGTTTCCCGCTCTCACGCCATATCACTACTCGAGCTACGACCTCGAGACCGAAGTTCTTCCGAGCGACAAGCGCAAGGTCATCATCCTCGGCTCAGGACCGAACCGTATCGGCCAGGGCATCGAATTCGACTACAGCTGCGTACATGCCTCGTTCGCTCTGCACGATGCCGGCTTCGAGACCATCATGATCAACTGCAACCCGGAGACCGTGTCGACCGACTACGACACGAGCGACCGGCTGTATTTCGAGCCACTCACCCTCGAGGACGTGCTCGAGATCATTCACGCGGAGAGTCAGAGCGGTGAACTAGTCGGCGTAATCGTTCAACTCGGTGGCCAAACCGCCCTCGGCCTCGCCCAGGGGCTCAAGGATGCCGGTGTCCCGATTCTCGGCACAACGCCCGAGGCCATCGACCTCGCCGAAGAGCGCGGCTTGTTCTCGAAGATCCTCGACGATGCGAAGCTCCTCGCACCCAAGAACGGCACCGCCACGAACGGTCGCGACGCCATTGCGGTAGCCGAGAGTATTGGATATCCAGTGCTGGTTCGACCGTCGCATGTGCTGGGTGGACGCGGCATGGAGATTGTCTACGACACCGAGTCGATGGTCGACTACTTCGATCGGGTCAAGGATCTGGGCATCATCGGTCCGGGGTCGCCCCTGCTCGTCGACCGATTCCTCGACGACGCTATCGAGATCGATGTTGACGCTCTCTACGACGGCACCGAGCTTTACATCGGCGGCATCATGGAGCACATCGAGGAGGCAGGCATCCACTCCGGTGACTCTGCCTGCACGCTGCCGCCCGTCACGCTTGGCCGCGACGTTCTGAACCGCGTCCGCGAGGCGACGCTCGGAATTGCCAAAGGAATCGGCGTGCAGGGACTGCTCAACGTGCAGTTCGCGATCGGCCAGGGAGTGCTCTACGTGCTCGAGGCCAACCCGCGTGCGTCGAGAACGGTTCCGTTCGTATCGAAGGCACTCGGCATTCCGCTGGCAAAGGCCGCGTCTCTAATCATGATCGGGCGCACCATACGTGAACTGGTAGACAGCGGACTGCTGCCGGTACAGGACGGCTCTGTTGTGCCAATGGATGCGCCGGTCGCCGTCAAAGAGGCCGTGCTTCCGTTCAAGCGCTTCCGCACCAAGGAGGGCAATATCGTCGACTCGGTCCTCGGGCCGGAGATGCGCTCCACGGGCGAGGTCATGGGAATCGATTCAAATTTTCCCCGCGCGTTTGCGAAGAGCCAGGAAGCGGCATATGGCGGATTACCGGCGACGGGTGCGGTATTCGTTTCGGTTGCAGACCGCGACAAGCGGGCGATCATCCTGCCCGTACTGCGGCTGAGCCAGCTCGGTTTCGAGATTCTGGCGACCGAGGGCACAGCCGAGATCCTCGGACGCAACGGCATTCCGTCGACTGTGGTGCGCAAGTATTTCCTTGGACAGCAGTCTGAAGTGGGCGAGCCCTCGATCGTTGATCTCATCAATCAGGGTCGGGTGGACGTCGTGATCAACACCCCGAGCGGCCGCAGCGCCCGTGCGGATGGCTATGAGATTCGCACGGCTACTGTCGCCGCGGATAAGCCGTTGTTCACGACAATTGCCCAGCTGGCGGCCGCGGTTGCCTCGTTCGAGGCGATTCGTGACGGATTCGACGTGCGCAGTCTCCAGGACTACGCGCTCGATCGTGCCGCGAGGCTGGCGGGAGTCGCCGGTTGAATAGCGCGACGGGAAGCGCCGGGCGTATCGAAACCTTCGGCGAACGACTCGCCAGCGTATTCGAGACTTCCGGCCACCTGTGCGTCGGCATTGATCCGCACCCCTACCTGCTGGGGGAGTGGGGCTTTCCCGACTCGGGGAAGGGGCTACGCGAGTTCGGTCTTCGAGTCGTCGAGGCCGCGCACGGACAGATTGGAATCGTCAAGCCGCAGGTGGCCTTCTTTGAGCGTCACGGGTCCGCCGGCTATGAGGCCCTCGAAGTGACCCTCGCCGCCGCCCGGCAGGCTGGACTTCTGGTAATCGCGGACGCGAAGCGCGGCGACTTGGGCACCAGTGTCGAGGCATACGCACAGTCCTGGCTGACGCCCGGTGCGCCGTTGGAGGCCGATGCAATGACGGTGAGCGCCTTCCAGGGGGTCGGATCGCTCGCCGCACCCATACTGCTCGCGACGGAATACGGTAAGGGTCTCTTCGTCCTGGCCGCAACATCCAATCCCGAGTCGTTCGCCACCCAGACCGCGATTGTTGGCAGCGGAGAATACCTAGCGCGAACCGTGGCCGCGAGTATCGTGGCTGAGATGAACAAGAGCAATGTTTCCCCGCTCGGTTCGTTTGGGGTGGTGATCGGTGCGACGGTTACTCTCGCTGATTTCGGGCTCTCCGATCGCGACCTGGTGACGACGCCAATCCTTGCGCCGGGCTTCGGATTTCAAGGTGCTGACTTCGCTTCGTTGCGTTCCACCTACGGTTCGGCCACAAGTAATACCGTTGTGAGTTCGTCGCGCGGCATCCTCGAGGCCGGGCCAGGAGCGCTGCGCGACGCGATTACGGCGCAGTCTGCCAAACTCGCGCTGGCGTTTTCGGCATGAATCCCCGACCTGATCCACCCGAGGTTGACCGGGTTGCCGCGTCGCGAGCTGCGGTTGCCGCGCGGCGTGCTCGCGCTGCCGTCAAGCACGACATCGCCACACACTCGCGCACAGCTCGCGATGTTCTCGACACGGCGTGGACGAATCCAGGATCGGCGGAAGCCGGCCTTCGAGTTCGTGAACTCCTCACGAGTGTGCCCACGCTCGGTCCAGTGCGGGCCGCCAAGGTCATGACCGAACTCGGTATCGCTGAGTCCAAACGCGCCGCGGGCCTTGGCACGCGGCAGCGATCCGAACTCTGGAATTATCTACAGGGTCGAGAGGGTGGCATAGCTCCTGGGCGTCTGGTCGTGCTCGCCGGTCCCACTGCCGTCGGCAAGGGCTCGGTGTCTGCGTACATCCGGGAGAAGTATCCAGAGATCCATTTGAGCGTCTCCGCGACTACGCGACCCCCACGGACCGGCGAGATTGACGGCGTGCACTACTTCTTTGTCAGCGATGCAGAGTTCGACCGGATGATTTCGGCGCACGAACTGCTCGAATGGGCGGTGGTACACAATTCTTACCGCTACGGCACTCCCCGCCCATCGATTGACGCCGCGCTGGAGGCCGGAAAACGAGTGCTGCTCGAGATCGACCTTCAGGGCGCGCGCAACGTCAAGGCCGAGCTCCCGAGCGCCGTGCTCGTGTTCCTTCTGCCGCCCAGCTGGGAAGAACTGGTTCGTCGCCTGACGACTCGTGGCACCGAGGATCCGGCTGACCAGGCTCGCCGGCTTGAGACCGCAAGGGTCGAGCTGGCCGCGCAAGATGAGTTCGATTACCGTGTCGTGAACACCGAAGTCGGCCAAGCTGCGCGAGAAGTCGTAGAATTGATGGCAGTGCCTTCGCACCGGCCCTAGCCGCTGGTCAGGCGCACCGACTCAGACGTCTATCAGGGCATCGTCCAGTACCGGACGAAGCACCGGGTTCACCGTCGCAATTCAAAGGAAAATTCCATGGCTGACAAGCAGACCGGAATCATTGACCCACCCATCGACGAGCTGCTCTCGAAGGTCGACTCCAAGTACGCTCTCGTGATCTTCGCCTCGAAGCGGGCCCGCCAGATCAACGACTACTACGCGGACCTCCACGAGGGAAGCCTCTTCGACAATGTCGGTCCGCTGGTCGACTCGACCATCGAAGACAAGCCGCTGTCCGTTGCTCTGCGTGAGATTAACGACGACCGCCTTGTCCTGACCTCGCTGATCGAAGAGTAAGAACCTATCCCTTCCCTGGGATCCGCCTCTGATGAGAGTTGTTGTCGGGATTACCGGGGGTATCGCCGCCTACAAGGCTGTGAGTGTGGTGCGGGCATTCGTGCTCGCCGGGCACAGCGTGCAAGTGGTCGCGACGGATGCGGCACTTCGGTTTGTTGGCAAGCCCACACTTGAGGCGATAAGCCGCAATCCCGTCTACACCGAGCTCTACGAGGGGGTTGCGGAGGTACGGCATGTTGCCATCGGACAGTCGGCCGACCTCATCGTCGTTGCGCCAGCGACCGCGAACTTCATCGCTCAACTCGCTGGCGGTTTCGCGGCTGACCTTCTAGGAAACACCATCCTGGCCAGCCGTGCACCACTCGTGATTGCTCCGGCGATGCATACCGAGATGTGGCAAAACGCGGCAACCCAGGCAAACATTGCAACTCTGACTGGGCGCGGTGTCACGATCGTTGGCCCAGCGGTGGGTCAGTTGACCGGCAGCGATGCGGGCCCTGGTCGCATGTCGGAACCGGAAGACATCGTTGCGGCCGCTCTTGCGGTGGTTGACTCGCCCGGTGATCTTGCGGGGCGGCGGATTCTGGTCACTGCAGGAGGAACTCGCGAACCCCTCGACCCCGTACGGTTCATCGGCAACCGGTCGAGCGGCAAGCAGGGAGTAGCGATCGCTCTTGCGGCACTCGCGCGAGGCGCTGCCGTCACGCTGATCGGGGCAAACCTCGAAATCGATGTTCCGGACACAATCTCGGTGCAGAACGTGAGCACTACGGCGGAGCTTGCGGCAGCAGTTTCGGCGACCGCCGCCGACGCGGCGGTTGTCATCATGGCCGCTGCCGTAGCGGACTACCGCCCCGAGTCGGTCGCGCCGTCAAAGATCAAGAAGGAGTCGCAGGGGGACACCCTGAATCTCACGCTGGTGAAGAATCCCGACATCCTCCACGATGTGTCGGCGACCAAGCGGGCCGACCAGCTCGTCGTAGGGTTCGCCGCCGAGACCGAGACAGATCCCGACACGCTGCTCGCGTTGGGACGCGCGAAGATTGCTCGCAAGGGCTGCGACTTTCTCGTTATCAACAGTGTCGGGTGGACGACGGGGTTCGCCACAGACGGTAACGACGTCAGAATCCTCAACGCGACTGGCGATATAGTGGGCGAGGCCAGCGGCTCCAAGCGAGACGTAGCCAATCGAATTCTGGACGTGCTCCTGTAGCCATTGTTCCCGGCGCTCGTGCCCCTGTCACTAGCGCATCGGGCATTCTGGCCACTTCTGTAACGTGCGGTACGCCTATCCTTGGAGAACCCTCGATGACAAAAGATTTGCGCCTCTTCACGTCCGAGTCCGTGACCGAGGGTCACCCGGACAAGATCTGCGACCAGATCAGTGACAGCATCCTCGATGCACTGCTGACCGAAGACAAGTTCTCGCGTGTTGCCGTGGAAACACTCGTCACAACAGGACTCGTACATGTTGCAGGCGAGGTGACGACGAGCGGATATGTCGATATCCCGGGTATCGTGCGCAAGCGCATCACGGATATCGGCTACGACTCTTCCGAGGTCTGGTTCGACGGCCGATCCTGTGGCGTCGAGATTTCGATTGGTTCGCAGTCTCCCGACATTGCCCAGGGCGTCGACAGTGCGCAGGAGACCCGTGAGGGCAACAGCACCGACGCCGATGACGCGCAAGGCGCGGGCGATCAGGGCATCATGTTCGGTTACGCGACTACCGAGACTCCCGAGTACATGCCTCTGCCGATCTGGCTCGCACATCGGATGGCCGAGCAGCTCTCCGAGGTACGCAAGTCGGGAAAGGTTGACTACCTTCGCCCCGACGGAAAGACCCAGGTCACGATTGGTTACGACGGCGTGGTCCCACGAACTGTCGATACCGTCGTGCTGTCGACACAGCACTCACCGAAAATCGACATTGAAGACCTCCGCGCTCAAATGGTTGAGCTTGTCATTGATCCTGTGCTCGCTCGGGTAGACCTCGACTCGTCGCAGAAGAAGACCTTTATCAACCCCACGGGCGTATTCCACATCGGTGGTCCGCAGGGCGATGCGGGGCTCACCGGACGCAAGATCATTGTCGATACCTACGGGGGAGCCTCTCGTCACGGTGGTGGCGCGTTCAGCGGAAAAGACCCGTCAAAGGTCGACCGTTCCGCTGCCTACGCGATGCGCTGGGTGGCGAAGAACGCGGTTGCTGCGGGTCTCGCGGATCGCCTGGAGGTTCAGGTGGCGTACGCAATCGGCAAGGCTGCGCCGGTGGGTCTCTACGTCGAGAGCTTTGGTAGCGGGCACGTCGATGATGAAACGATCATTGGCGCGATCCGTGAGGTGTTCGACCTGCGTCCGGCAAGCATCATCAGGGAGCTCGACCTGCTGCGCCCGATCTATGCGCAAACCGCGACCTATGGGCACTTCGGCCGCGAGTTGCCCGACTTCAGCTGGGAGAAGCTCGATCGGGTAGACGCGCTTCGCAGCGCCGCCAAGCTGTAGCGATGAGCGCCGGGCAGTCGATCGCTCGGGTGTGGGTAGATTCACCACTTCCTCAACTCGATCGACTGTTCGACTACCGGGTGCCGCCAGCGCTCGCGACAGAGCTTCGAATCGGCTTGCGGGTTCGAGTTCCGTGGAGGTCCGCGGGTCGGTTTGTCGATGCCTACGTGGTCGATCTGGTCGACACAGTCGAGTTCACCGGAGTGCTGAGCGAGGTTGAGGCTCTCGTGTCGAGCGTTCCAGTGCTCGCACCAGAAGTCGCCGCGCTCGCCCGTAAGGCCGCCGATCGCGCGGCCGGCTCTGCCATCGACATCGTGCGGGTCGCGGTTCCAGGCCGGCAGGCGAGGGTCGAGAAGGCGTGGCTCGCGTCCGGTGAATCCGCACGGCTTCCTGCGGTGACAGCGGTACCCGCAATCGGCTACGTTGCTGGGCGAATCGAGGCGGCCGTCACCCATGGGGCTCGGCTGGCGATCGATGCGATCCCTCTCGGCACCGAGGTCTCCAAAGGCGTCTGGACCGGGCAGTGGGCGGCGACCCTCGCGGCCGCGGCTTCCGTGTCGGTCGCCTCGGGCAAAACCGCCATCATCGCGGTTCCAGATTTTCGCGACCAGGAACAGTTGGCAATGGCACTGGCTGCCGTCTTGCCCGCTGAACGGATCGTGCGGCTGGATGCCAGACAGTCGAACCCCGATCGGTATCGCGCGTTTCTTCGCTGCCTCGGCGATGACGCCCTTGTCATCATCGGCAACCGTTCGGTCGTGTACGCACCCGCCAAGAAACTCGGCCTTATCGGGGTCTGGGATGACGGCGATCCGCTTCACAGCGAGCCACTCGCCCCGTACGTCCACACGCGCGATGCCGCGCTGCTTCGACAGGAGCAGCAGGGCTGCGCTCTGCTGTTTGTGAGCCATTCCCGCAGTACCGAAGTCGAGAGGCTGGTGGAGCTGGGCTGGCTCGAGACTGTGTCGCCGTCTCCGAGCGTGCTGCCCAAAGTGATCCCAACAGCGGCACAGTCCTCGGGCGATCGACTCGCGGTGCAGGCTCGAATTCCATCAAGTGCCTGGCGCGAGGCCAGCGATGCGGTCAAGCACGGTCCCGTGCTTATCCAGGTGGCGCGCCCGGGTTATGCGCCACGGCTCGCCTGCGTCGACTGCGGCCAATCCGCCCGCTGTGTGCGTTGCGAGGGACCACTCGCGCAGAAGACCTCTCGGTCGATCCCCGCGTGTTCGTGGTGCGGCGCCCTGGCAGTCGACTGGCGCTGCGATAACTGCGAGGGAACAAAGTTGCGACTGATCGGCGCGGGAGGCGCGAGTCGTACGGCCGAGGACCTCGGGCGCGCCTTTCCGGGGGTACGCATCATCGTGGCGGACGGCGATCGACCGATCCTTTCGGTTGGCCCTGAACCCGCGCTCGTCATCGCGACGCGGGGCGCCGAACCGCGAGCCCTCGGCGGCTATCGAGCAGTACTGCTACTTGATGGCGACAAGATGGCCGCGAGGGAGAGTCTTCGGGTTGGCGAGGACTGCCTCCGTTGGTGGTCGAATGCGACCGCTCTTGCCGCCCGCGGAGCCCCCACCTTCCTCGTCGGCGTTGGGGGCGCGCTCGCGAGTGCGCTGTCGACCTGGCGCCAGAGCGACTATGCCCGAGCCGAGTTGGTCGATCGTCGAAGGCTTCGTTTTCCCCCCGCGGTTCGCGTCGCCTCGGTCACGGGATCGCGCGATGCTGTTGCAACGGCGGTCGCCGCCGTCACAATCGCACCGGAGGACGTTCTTGGCCCTGTCGAGACCGGTCAGGGCGCTGTGCGCACTATTCTCCGCTTCGACTACGCGTCCGGTGCCGCGGTGGCCACTGAGTTGCGCGCGGAGGTTATTCGCAGTGCAACCTCGCGTCGGAGGTCGCTTGCCTCCAAGGGCGCAACGGGCACGCTGCCCGCGAATCTTCGCGTGCGGTTCGATGATGTCGAGCCATTCGGGGCGTGACGTCAGCGACATCCGGTCACTAACGCCCCTCTCGCGACTGCGAGAATGACGGAGTGCCTTCGCTTTCGCTTGTCTTCGCCGGTTCCCCAGCGGCGGCCGTGCCCAGCCTCCGAGTTCTGGCCGGTAGCGATCATCGAATCAGTGCAGTACTCACTCGCGAGGATGCCCCGCACGGTCGGCGAGGCACTCTGACCGCGACGCCCGTTGCTCAGGCGGCGAGTGAACTTGGCATCCGAGTGATTCGCGCGAACCGGCTCGCTGGTGAAGCAACGGACGTAGTAGCTGAGTTGGCCCCGGACCTTGGCGTGATCGTCGCGTATGGCGGTCTCGTACGTGAGCCTCTACTCTCCACTCCACGCCTCGGCTGGATCAACCTTCATTTCTCGCTCCTCCCACGTTGGCGTGGCGCGGCACCCGTTCAGCGCTCGATTATTGCGGGGGACGATCTCACCGGAGCGACGGTGTTCCAGCTCGTTCCAGAGCTGGACGCGGGGGATATCTACGGGCAACTGACCCAGCCGATCGGCGCGCTCGAGACCGCGGGTCACCTGCTCGCGTCCCTGGCTGATACTGGGGCCGAGCTCTTGCTTCGGGTCGTCGACAATCTTGCCGATGGAACCGCCCGCGCCGAACCTCAGGCCGGCGATGTGACGGTTGCTCCGAAACTTGTCCTCGAGGATGGCCGAATCGACTGGTCGACGAGTGCGATCAGCGTAGCGAATCTCGTTCGTGGAGTGACACCGGAACCCGGCGCGTTCACCACGCTCGACGGAACGCGGGTGAAAGTGCTCGATTCGGCCATCGCGCGCGACGCGCCACGGCTGGAGGCCGGTGTTTTCGAGCTAGATGGGCGACGACTTCTCGCTGGCACCGCGACCGATCCGCTCGAACTTCTCACGGTGCAGCCCGCGGGCAAGAAGCCCATGTCTGCGTCGGACTGGTGGCGGGGGCGCCCTGCGGATGCGGGACGGGTCGCGCAGTGAGCGCCGCCGCACCGGGACGGCACCGCGGTGCAATTCAGCCCGCGCGTCAGATCGCCCTCGACATACTTATTGCCGTTCGTGAGTCAGACGCCTATGCGAACCTCCTCTTGCCGGTGCGACTCGATCGGGCACGCCTGTCTGAGGCCGACGCGGGGCTCTGTACTGAACTGACCTACGGGACGCTTCGTCTGCGCGGCTATTACGACCGGGTGATCGAGATTGCCGCGCGTCGCCCTGCGACGGACATCGATCCGAGCATTCTCGACGTTCTTCGGCTCGCGTGTCACCAGCTGCTGTCATTGCGTGTTGCACAGCATGCCGCCGTCGACGAAGCAGTCTCGCTCGCGGGCACCGTCGGCTCGAATTCTGCGACGGGTTTCGTGAATGGCGTTCTTCGAACCATCACGCGGACGCCTGCTGCGGAGTGGCGTGAGCGGGTTCTGGCCGCGACAAAGACGCCAGACGAGCGACTTGCAGCCGAGTTCTCACATCCGGAATGGGTGATTCGTGCGTTTCGGCAGGCGCTGGTGGCGGAGGACAGGGAAGTCGAGCTGGAGGCGCTGTTGGCTGCCGACAACGTTGCGCCTCACGTGAGTGTCACAGCATTGCCGGGCAAGTCGACGGTCGAACAACTCGATGCGCACGCAAGCGCGTTCTCGCCAGTCGGTGCCATGCTAGATCGTGGCGATCCGTCTCGGTTGGATGCGGTGCGGCTGGGAACGGCTCGAGTGCAGGATGAAGGCTCCCAGCTCGCCGCCCTCGCGCTGAGTCGTGCCCGCCCGATCGAGCCGGAGGAGCGCTGGCTCGATCTCTGCGCGGGTCCTGGTGGCAAGGCGGCGCTGCTCGCCGCAGAAGCCGCAATCGGCGGTGCGACTCTCACCGCAAATGAACTCATCCCCGCTCGCGCACAGCTCGTGCGCAACGCCCTAGCCGTGTTCACCCCGCAACCGGCGGTTTTGGAGCTGGACGGCACGACGTTCGGCGAACTGTACCCGCAGACTTTTGACCGCATCCTGCTCGATGCGCCCTGCACCGGGTTGGGTGCGCTGCGCCGCCGCCCGGAGGCTCGCTGGCGCAAACAGCCTCGGGATGTTGCCGACCTGGCTGAACTGCAGTTCGCGCTGCTGAAGTCGGCAGTTGGCGCGCTAAAGCCGGGCGGAATCCTCGCGTACGTTACGTGCTCACCGCACCTTGGCGAGACTCGCGTCGCGGTTCAGTCGGCGCTGCGCAAGCTTGGTGACTCGGTGACCGTCATCGACACACAGGAGGTGCTGGCATCCGTGACCCGCGAACCGCTCGATCTCCCCGCAGCACCACACGTTCAACTCTGGCCGCATCGCCATGGAACCGACGCGATGTTCATCCAGCTCCTCGAGAAGCGTCGGTAGGTTTACTTCTATGACCGCTCGCATCAGTCCGTCGATTCTGTCCGCGGACTTCGCCAACTTCGACTCGGAATTACAACGCATCGCCGCGGCTGACCTGATTCATGTCGATGTTATGGACAACCACTTCGTGCCGAACCTCACATTCGGCCTGCCAATGGTTCAGCGACTTCAGCAGGTCACTCCGAAGCCGCTCGATGTGCACCTCATGCTCGAAGATCCGGATCGTTGGGCTCCGGGCTATGCCGAGGCGGGCGTGTTCTCGGTTACCTTTCATGCCGAGGCGACCGGGGATGCGGTGGGATTGGCCCGAAAGCTCCGCGACATCGGATCGCGCGCTGGGCTCGCACTCAAGCCGGGAACTCCGGTAGCCGACTATCTCGAGATCGCGGATGAGTTCGACCAGATCCTGATCATGACCGTGGAACCGGGCTTTGGTGGCCAGTCATTTATGGCCAACATGATGCCCAAACTTGTTGCCCTGCGCGAGGTCGTGGACCGGTCGGGTCTCGACATCTGGTTACAGGTCGACGGCGGAATCACGGAGGAGACGATCGTAGTTGCCGCCGAGGCAGGCGCCGACACCTTCGTCGCAGGATCGAGTGTCTTCGGAGCCGAGAACCCGACCGCTGCCATCGCGACTCTCCGAGCCGCGGCCGAGGCGCACATCCACTAGCTCGGTCTGCTTGGATAGAACCATGACCGACAAGACAAAGCCAGAGATCGATTTCTACGACGGCCCAGAGCCGACCGAACTGGTCATCCGTGACATTGAGGTCGGAACGGGGGCCGAGGCTAAGCCGGGTTCCACTGTGGATGTTCACTACCTCGGCGTCGAATTCGAGTCTGGTGAGGAGTTCGACTCTTCCTGGAGCCGTAACCAGTCGATCGACTTCCCCCTCAACAATCTGATCAAGGGTTGGCAGGAGGGCATTCCGGGAATGAAGGTCGGCGGACGCCGTGAACTCATTTGCCCGCCCCACCTCGCTTACGGTCCCGCGGGTGGCGGTCATCGACTCTCGGGGAAAACCCTCATCTTCGTGATCGACCTGCTCGGAGTTAAGTAGCCCGAAACAATTCGGGAACACTACGCCTGTAGCCTTTAGGCGTGAAATCCTTCGATGGGCTGTTCGCTGAACTTGAGCTAAAGGCCGCAACGCGCCCAGACGGCTCCGGTACGGTCGCCGAACTCGACGCTGGCGTGCACGCCATCGGAAAGAAGATCGTCGAAGAGGCCGCCGAAGTCTGGATGGCCGCCGAGTATCAGTCCGACGCCGAAACGGCAGAAGAGATTTCCCAATTGATATATCACCTGCAGGTTCTCATGGTCGCGAAGGGTCTGACGCCGGTCGATGTCTACCGACATCTGTAAACAACTGACGCCTGTCGGCATCACTGATTCTTCACGCCGCCAATTACAGCGGCAGAAGTTCTCCCCGCTACTTCGTTCCTGAGGATTACCAATGCTAAGAATCGCAGTACCCAACAAGGGTTCGCTAAGCGAGACGGCGGCTGAAATGCTGCTCGAGGCCGGCTATGCCGGTCGTCGTGACCCGCGCGCACTGACCGTTGCCGATCCGCGCAACGACGTCGAATTTTTCTACCTTCGTCCACGAGACATCGCCACCTACGTCGGCTCCGGCGCGCTCGACGTTGGTATCACCGGTCGCGATCTGCTGCTCGACTCCGGATCATCCGCGGTCGAGATTGCGAGTCTCGATTTTGGCGAGTCGACTTTTCGCTTCGCGGCGGCAACCGGGCGCTTCACTGAGCTGAGTGAACTCAGTGGCGTCCGGGTCGCCACCAGCTATCCCGGCCTTGTGGGCGAGTTTCTGGCATCACACGGTGTGAAAGCAGTTCTGGTGTCGCTGGATGGCGCCGTTGAGTCTGCCGTCAAGCTCGGGGTGGCTGACGCCGTTGCCGACGTGGTTTCGACTGGTTCGACACTACGCGCGCAAGGCCTCGAGATCTTTGGTCCAGTGATCCTCGAGTCGACGGCGGTCCTGATCAGTGCCAATGCCGGGCTACCCGGAATCAGCACGCTTCAGCGTCGACTCCAGGGTGTCCTCGTTGCACGGCAATACGTGCTGGTCGATTACGACGTGCCGCTGACTCTGCTCGAAGCCGCGACGGCCATCACCCCCGGCATCGAATCACCAACGATTTCCCCGCTGCACGACCCGGAATGGGTCGCCGTCCGGGCAATGGTTCCGCGCTCGGAGACCAACCACATCATGGACGATCTGTACGAACTGGGTGCACGCGCCATTCTCGTAACGTCGATTCTCGCGGCGAGGTTGTGACGTGGCGCTGGCGGTACGTGTCATCCCGTGTCTCGATGTCGCTGCTGGTCGCGTGGTCAAGGGCGTCAACTTTCTGAATCTTCGCGATGCCGGTGATCCCGTCGAACTCGCGGCGCGCTACTACGAGCAGGGCGCGGACGAGATCACGTTTCTCGACGTGACGGCAACCGTTGATGACCGCGCGACGATGTACGACGTCGTTACGGCAACGGCCGAACAGGTCTTTATCCCATTGACCGTCGGCGGCGGGGTGCGCACCGAGGACGACGTAGCCCGCCTTCTCGCGAGCGGTGCCGACAAGGTTGGCGTGAACAGTGCTGCGATCGCCCGTCCAGCGCTTATTGACGAGATCGCCGATCGCTTCGGCGCACAGGTTCTGGTGCTGAGTCTCGACGTCAAACGCCTATCGACAAGCTCAGGGAGCGGGCGCGGCTCGGGTTTTGTCGTGACCACACATGGCGGCCGCGTCGAGACAGAACTCGACGCTCTCGACTGGGCTCGTGAAGTGATCAACCGCGGCGCAGGTGAACTTCTCGTCAACTCCATCGACGCCGATGGCACAAAACAGGGTTTCGACCTCGAACTCATCGCGATGATGCGTGAGCTCAGCACAGTTCCCGTCATAGCGAGCGGAGGTGCGGGGTCAGTGTCCGACTTTGCACCCGCGATCGCGGCGGGCGCGGATGCCGTGCTTGCGGCGTCCGTATTCCACGATGGTGAACTGACGGTCGGCGACGTGAAGCATGCGCTGGCGGAGGCGGGAGTGCTGACGAGATGACCAAGGCAACAGCTGCGAACAACGAGATCGACGTGCAGGCCGTGCTCGATCGGATCGCGTTTGACGCGAAAGGCCTGATTCCTGCGGTCATTCAGGAGGAGGGTTCGAACGATGTCCTAATGCTCGGCTACATGGACAACGAGGCCGTACGTCGAACCCTGACCGAGGGCCGGGTCACCTTCTGGTCGCGCAGTCGCCAGGAGTATTGGCGCAAGGGTGACACGAGCGGCAACCACCAGTACGTTCGCGGTGCTGCTCTCGATTGCGACGGCGATGCGCTCCTCGTTACGGTTCACCAGCTCGGACCGGCTTGTCACACCGGGAAGCACGCGTGCTTCGACGTCGATCCGTTGAACCCTGTAGTCAGTTCAGACGTGCCTTGATCGTCAGACGTGCTTGGATCAGAGGATGGCAGTAACTAAGCAGGCGGTCGAGATTACGGTTCCGGAATCGCGGGCCCGCAGGCTTCGCGTCTATACGATCGTGGCCATCGGTCTTGTGGCGATACTGACCCTGTTGACCACTACGCAGACCTGGTGGACGTTGCATCTGTCGACTCGCGCGCTGCCCATCGCCGGCACAGTGGCGGGCCCCGCTCTCACCGCGCTCGCCCTGTGCACGGTCGTGCTTGCGGCAGCCTTGGCTCTTGCCGGGCCGGTCTTTCGCCTGATCCTCGGCCTGCTGCAGCTCCTGCTCGCGTTCACGATCGTTTTCACGACGACACTGTCGCTTACGCACCCTGATCAGCCGTCCGAGTCCGCGGTGCAATCGGCCACGGGTGTCGCTGGATCGGCGTCGATCGATCACCTCATCACGTCGGTCGCTCTAACCCCCTGGGGATTTGTCGCTGTTGGGCTCGGCGTCATTGCTTTTCTGCTGGGGCTGTGGCTGCTCTTCACCTTCCGGTTCTGGCCCGCACCGTCACGCAAGTACCAGGCGGTACAGTTCCAGCCCGCCGATGGTCCTCGAGACGCGGTCGTCGACTGGGATGCGCTCAGCGATGGCACGGATCCGACGGCCGATTCTGAACCTCGACGTGGATCCAAGCCGGTAAAGTAGAGCGCAACCACACCCCCCCAACCAAGGAGAAACGTGTCAGCAGGTACCGTCCCAGGCCACGGCAACTCGCCCGCAGCATGGACCGCTGTCATCATCATGCTCGTCG
>JADGOT010000335.1 GCA_017882805.1 Glaciihabitans sp.
AGCGGCCGCTCTTTGCCAGCAGCCCCGTCCCCTCAGACCTGGCAGTACCCGCCCACCACCTTGTCTACTACCAGCAGACGGCGGCCGTCATCGATCAAGCCCGCAGCAGCGAGGTGCGCGGCGTCCTTGATCCCCTCAATCGATTCGGTGCTGGGGCGACCAGAGTAGACTCCACCCTGTGGGTGGCGACCCGGGTGCCTGCGACTACCTGCGCTTCGAACTAGTGGGCACGAGAAGTGGACGGAACAGCAATCCGATCAGGAAGCTGATGATCGCCAGCACCAGCGCACCCCAGAATCCCGACCAGAACGTGTCGATGACCAGCCCAAACCCGATCAGCGTCGACAGCCACGCGACCAGCAACAGCAGAAGGGTGTTCACAACCAGGGCGATCAGGCCGAGCGTGAGGATGTAGATCGGGAACGCAACAATGCGAATCAGGTTGCCGATTACCCCGTTCACGATGCCGAAGATGAGCGCGACCATGAGATAGGTCACGATGGTCGGCCCGGCACCTGGGGCGTACGAGACCACGTGGACGCCAAGAATGATTAGCGTCGTGAGCCACAGGGCAACGGCGTTGATAAGGAGTCGGAGGAGGAATCTGCGCATACAGCCATGCTACTGAGCGTCAGCCGCCGCACAGGTAGTGGCCTGCAGACGAATTAGGCTGAGGGGCGTGACAACGCCGCGCGTCAGACTCCGCCCCGACATCGAGGTGTTAGAGCCCTACCGGCAGGGCAAGGCGGCAGCGTTTGATGCGTTCAAGCTGTCGTCAAATGAAAACCCTTTCGAACCTCTTCCCGCTGTGCTCGAAGCCATCTCGAATGCCTCGATCAATCGGTATCCGGATGGCTCCGCTGCCGAGCTTCGCATTAGATTGGCCGAGCGCTACGGGGTGACCCAGCACGAGATTCAGGTCGGAGCGGGCTCGGTTGCCGTTCTCGCGCAGCTCATCAGCGCAGCCTCCGGACCGGGTGACGAGGTGCTGTACAGCTGGCGCAGTTTTGAGGCTTACCCCGGACTCGTGACTGTCGCTGGCGCGACGAGTGTGACTGTGGCTAATACGCCCGACCACCGGCACGACCTCCCGGCAATGGCGCGCGCGATCACCGACCGAACACGCGTAATCCTGGTTTGCACGCCCAACAACCCCACGAGCACGATCGTGACCGCTAAGGAATTCGAGACCTTCATGGCTCTCGTTCCGCCGACGGTGCTGGTCGTTCTCGACGAGGCATACATCGAGTTCGTGACAGACCCGGATGCGGTACGCGGCATTCCGCTGCTGGGCACCTATCCGAACCTGGTGGTTCTGCGCACATTCTCCAAGGCCTACGGTCTTGCGGGCCTGCGCATCGGCTACGCGGTCGGGCCGGAATACATCATGGATGCGGCGCGGGCGGCCGCCATCCCGCTCTCTGTCATCGAGTCCGCTCAGCTCGCGGCGATCGCATCGCTTGAGCACGAGGATCAGCTGCTCGAACGGGTTAGCCGAATCGCGGCCCTCCGTGACGAGGTTTGGCAGTCGCTGGTCGATCAGGGATGGGATACGCCAAGGCCGAACGGCAACTTCGTCTGGCTCCCGACCGGATCGTCCACGGCGGAAGCGCATGACGTTTTTGCGAGTCACGGCATCATCACCAGGGCACTCGGCGAGGGTCTGCGTATCACCATCGGTGAGGCCGGTTCTGTGGACAAACTCCTAAGAGCTGCGGCGGAGGTTATCCGAAACCTCCGAACGACCCCCTGAACTCACGGTTAGATTGGGTTTCATGTCCTACACAGAGGCGACGCTGCAACTGCTCTCACCCGCAGGCGCCCTCGTCGAAAGTGATGCGACGGCCGAATATCTGCCGCTAGTCGAGAAGCTCACAGATACCGAGCTACGCGAGTTTCACCGGGTAATGGCGGTCACGCGTGCGTTCGACGTCGAGGGCACAAACTTGCAGCGGCAGGGTCAGATCGGAATCTGGGTTCCGAGCCTCGGCCAGGAAGCCGCTCAGGTTGGCTCAGGCTTTGCGATGCGTCCGCAGGACCACGTATTCCCGTCGTACCGCGAGCATGCGGTTGGCATCATTCGCGGAATCGACGTCATCGACATCGTGCGCCTGTTTCGCGGGCTCACCCACGGGGGCTGGGTGCCCGAGGAGCACGGCAACTTTCACATCTACACGATGGTGCTCGGCAGCCAGACCCTTCACGCCACCGGGTATGCCATGGGGGTCTCTCTCGACGGCAAGGCCGGAACCGGCAACCCCGAAGTCGACGAGGCAGTCGTCACCTACTTCGGCGATGGCTCGACGAGCCAGGGCGACGTCAACGAGGCCCTCGTGTTCGCGGCCAGCTACCAGACTCCAGAACTGTTCTTTCTGCAAAATAATCAGTGGGCGATCTCGGTCCCGGTGTCGAAGCAGTCGCGCACTCCGCTGTACCTTCGCCCGGGCGGCTTCGGCATACCGGGAATTCAGATTGACGGCAATGACGTACTGATCAGCTATGCGGCCTCGCGCAAGTACCTCGAGGAGACACGTGCCGGCGAAGGGCCGCGGTTCATTGAGGCGCTGACCTATCGAATGGGCGCACACACCTCGAGCGACGACCCGTCGAAATATCGCACCGAGGAGGAGACGGCGCACTGGGCCGCCCTCGATCCGATCTCCCGGTTCGAGACCTATCTTCGTTCCCGCGGCGAGGGCGAAGACTTCTTTACCGACGTCAAGACAGAGGCAGCAGACTTCGCGTCGGACATCCGCCGTCGCACGCTGGAGCTGGGAGTTCCGTCGGTCGATGCGATGTTCGACAACGTGTATTCGGAGCCGCACCCGCTGATCGCCGAAGAGAAGCAATGGCTTGAAGGTTACGAAGCGGCGTACGCGGGAACCGAGGCCGGCGAGTGAGCGAGTTCGAGTCGCTCCCCATGGCGAAGGCACTGAATGCGGGACTCCGTCAGGCCATGCAGGACAACCCAAAGGTGCTCCTGATGGGAGAGGACATCGGACCGCTCGGCGGCGTCTTTCGCGTAACCGAGGGCTTGCAGGCCGAGTTTGGCGACAAGCGTGTAATGGATACCCCGCTTGCGGAGTCCGGGATTGTCGGCACGGCGATCGGCTTAGCGATGCGCGGCTACCGGCCAGTCTGCGAGATTCAGTTCGACGGTTTCGTGTTCCCCGCGTTCGACCAGATCACGTCCCAGCTCGCCAAACTGACCAACCGGCATGAGGGTGGCATCTCGATGCCGGTCGTGATCCGCATCCCATACGGCGGTCATATCGGAGCGGTCGAGCATCACCAGGAGAGCCCCGAGGCTTATTTCGCTCACACCCCTGGCCTCCGAGTCGTGAGTCCGTCGACACCACACGATGCGTACTGGATGATCCAGGATGCGATTCGCAGCGACGATCCGGTGATCTTCATGGAGCCCAAGAGCCGGTACTGGCCGAAGGGCGACGTCGATTTTGCTGACCGCGGCCGTACGCTGCACTCGACCGCGGTGGCTCGCGAGGGCACCGAGGTCACACTTCTTGGACACGGCGCGATGGTCTCTGTGCTGCTGCAGGCCGCCGATCTCGCTGCCGAAGAGGGCACCAGCGTCGAAGTACTTGACCTGCGTTCGCTGTCACCGATCGACTACGGCCCCATCCTCGAGTCGGTGCGCAAGACCGGCCGACTGGTGATCGCCCAGGAGGCACCCGGCTTCGGGTCCGTCGGCTCTGAGATCGCGGCGACCGTTGCCGAGCGCGCCTTCTACTCGCTCGAATCCCCCGTGCTGCGCGTGTCCGGGTTTGACACCCCGTTCCCACCGGCCAAGCTTGAGACGATCTACCTTCCAGACGCCGACAGAGTACTCGAGGCCGTCGACCGCGCTCTGGCGTACTAGGCGAAGGACACACAAATGGCTGACTCAGAGTTTTTGCTTCCCGATGTCGGGGAGGGTCTCACGGAGGCAGAGATTGTCTCCTGGAAAGTCAAAGCTGGCGACGTAGTCGAGGTCAATCAGGTGCTGGTCGAAATCGAGACGGCGAAGTCGCTGGTAGAACTTCCGTCCCCGTTCGCGGGCACAGTTTCCGCGATTCTGGTGGCCGAGGGCGAGACCGTGGATGTCGGCACGGCAATCATCACGGTTGGTGCCGCCACGCCGTCGCGTGCCCCCGCGAAGCCCAAGGCCGCGAACGACTCGTCGTCCGCGGTCGCGGATACTGCGGGCAGTATCACCGTTGAGGAGAAGGCGCCCGCGACTCTCGTCGGTTATGGCACGAAGGGGCATGTCGCGTCCCGTCGCCGAAGGTCCGAGACCGGTGACCGCGGAGTGGCGCCAGTTACGCCGATCGTGCCGCGACCGACATCCGTGCCTGCAGCAGCGGCATCGGCTGTCATCGCAAAGCCCCCGATTCGCAAGCTCGCGAAGGACCTCGACGTCGACCTGGCAGGGATTGTCGGCACCGGCCTCGCCGGTGAGATCACGCGCGACGACGTGATTCGGCACGCCCAGCAGGCGAGCGTCTTTCGCAACATTGAGACGCCAGAGTGGTCACCCGAGCGCGAAGAGATCATCCCCGTGAAGGGTGTGCGCAAGGCGATTGCAACGGCCATGGTGCAGAGCGCCTTCACTGCACCGCACGTCAGCGTCTTCGTCGATATTGACGCCACTCGAACAATGGAGTTCGTCGCGCGTCTCAAGAATTCGACCGACTTTGCAGGCATCCGTGTCTCGCCCCTCCTGATCGTCGCGAAGGCTCTGATCTGGGCCGTGCGCCGAAACCCCACCGTCAACTCGTCGTGGACCGACAAGGAAATTACGGTGCATCACTACGTGAACCTGGGCATTGCGGCCGCGACTCCGCGTGGCCTGCTCGTTCCGAACATCAAGGACGCGCAGGAGCTCACCCTCCTGCAGCTCGCCCAGGCGCTCGAGAATCTGACGATCACCGCGCGCGACGGCAAGACACAGCCAGCCGAAATGGCGAACGGCACAATCACGATCACGAACGTTGGCTCGTTCGGGATGGACACCGGCACGCCCATCCTGAACCCGGGCGAAGCGGCGATTCTCGCAATGGGTACGATCAAACAGAAGCCGTGGATTGTCGACGGCGAGGTGCGCTCGCGCTTCGTGACGACCGTGGCGGGCAGCTTCGATCACCGCATCGTCGATGGGGATGTCGCGAGCCGCTTCGTGGCCGATGTCGCCAGCATCATCGAGGAGCCCGCTCTCCTGCTGGACTAGCGGCCGCCACGTCAATGCAGACCAACCCCAATGGTTACGGCCTCGTGCCGGGCGAGTATGTCGCGGTGCGGGCATCCGGTTCGGTCGGAGGCGACGGTGCGGCGAGCTCACCCGCCTGGGCTGCAGCGCCCCGCACCGGCCGTTTCGTGGATCTGGTGACGGGCGCACCGGCCGCGCTCGATACGACGGCGAGCATCCTGTGGGACGACGAGAACCTCTACCT
>JADGOT010000005.1 GCA_017882805.1 Glaciihabitans sp.
AACCTACTCGCCCGCAACATGTCGCTGGCGCTCGACAACGTTGAGGTCTCGGTCGACACCGCTTTCAACGGGACAGTTCGAGGAATAGACGTCGGAGTGGTCGAGGCCGAGCGCGCCGACGGTAGCCGAAGCACGCACGTCTTCCTGGTCATGGCGGGGCTCGGGCTCGACGCGCAGATGGCGGCAAACACCAATGCCGTGCTCAAGGCCACCGTGGGCTGGTTCGCCTACATCGACGCAATTGCGCGCGGTGTGCGCGACAACCACACGGTCAAGGTCCGCTATTCCGTGGATGGCGGTCCGCAGAAATCCGCGTCAGTGAACACCGTCATAGTGGGCAATTGCGGACTGCTGCCCGGCAACATTCAGCTGCTACCGGATGCCGTTATCGACGACGGAGTCTTCGACATCGTGGCGTTCCGTCCCGGGGGCTTTGTCGGCTGGGTGCAGATCTATGTCAAGCTCGTCTGGGAGAACGGCATACTGCGCCGCAGCACCGTGGGTCGACGCATCGTCAGCATGTCTCGGGAGGTTCGCGCGCTGCGCTACCTCCGCGGCAGCGACCTCACCATCCGGCTCGAGCATCCTGAGGAGTTCGAACTCGACGGAGATCCGTTCGGCGAGGCGATCGCGCTAAAGGCGCACGTCGATCCCCTCGCCCTGAACGTCATGGTACCGAGCGAGAAGGCCTAAGCATCGAGGCCGCTGAGCCAGGCACGGGCATCCTGGAACGCCTGGTTGTCATACCGCGTTGACACCGAGATCTGCAGTTTGTCGGCCCGCGGATAGGAGCCGAGGAAGATCACGCTCGGGCTGAACCGTTTAAGACCGAGCAGAGCGTCCGCGACGCGCTCGTCCCGCACGTGACCGTCGAGATCGATGACGAACCGATACCGGCCGAGCTCGTCACCGATTGGCCGCGACTCAAGAAGGCTCATATTGACTCCCCGGGTTGCGAACTGCTCAAGCATCTCGAGGAGGCGACCCGCGCTGTTGTCGGGCAATTCGGCGATGATGCTCGTCTTGTCGGAGCCGGTCGGCTCCGGAAGATGAGTGCCCCGACCGACCAGCACGAATCTGGTCTGCGCCGACGGGTTATCGCCGATGTTCTCGGCCAGCACTGCGAGGTCGTGGTGATTAGTGATCGTCGGCGGAGCAATCGCCGCGTCCGCGAGATCGTTGTCGAACAGGGATGCGGCCGCCGCGACATTCGAGCTGGCCGGGATGTGTTCGTGCTGGGGCAGGTTCGCGTCGAGCCACAGGTGCGTCTGAGCGTAGGCAACGGGATGTGCGTTGACAACCTTGACATCCGCCAGCGTCATCCCGGGCTTGGCGACAAGGACGAAGTTCACGTTCACGAGGTATTCGCCAATGATGCGCAGGTTCGGAATGGTTGCCAGCGCATCCTGACTCGCACTGACACCGCCCTCGACCGTGTTCTCGATCGCGATCATGGCTGCGACGCTGCGCCCTTCGACGACGTCGTCGAGAGCCTGGCCAACGTTGTTAACTGGGTGCCAGATCTGACCGACAGCCTGGGGAACCTGGGCGAGTGCCGCCTCGGTAAAAGTACCGGCGGGCCCCAGGTACGAATATCTGTCAGCAGGCACAGCGGTCTCGGTGGGCGCGGCGGTCTCGGACATGCCTCAGAGCCTAACGAACCCAAAACTCGCGCGCGTGCGGCAGTGCCAGACTTGGGGGATGAACGCCAGAGCTGGCCAGCCCGCGGAAGAGTCCGACCTCATTGACGTGCACGAGCTGGTGCGCGCCTACTACGACCTGGTTCCCGACGTGACCATTCCCGAACAAAAGGTCGTGTTCGGCACCAGTGGTCACCGCGGCTCATCCTTCGACTCGGCCTTCAACGAGACCCACATTGCGGCGATCACGCAGGCGATCGTCGAATATCGCGCTGGGCAGGGGATCACCGGCCCGCTGTTCATTGGCAAGGACACCCACGGACTGAGCCGGCCCGCCGAAACCACCGCCCTCGAAGTACTCGAAGCCAACGGTGTGCGAGTTCTGGTCGACGAGTTCGACGACTATGTGCCGACACCGGCGCTGAGCCACGCAATCATCCGATACAACAAGGAGGTCTCGACCAGTTCGACTCGCGGAATTGGCTCCAATCGCGATCTAGCGGATGGGATCATCATCACGCCCAGCCACAATCCGCCTCGCGACGGCGGCTTCAAATACAACCCGCCTCACGGCGGTCCCGCCGACAGCGACGCGACGAACTGGATCGCGAATCGCGCCAACGAGATCATTCTCGCGGGAAGCGTGGATGTGAAGCGGTCAGAGCCGAGTGCCGTCGAAACCTATGACTTCCGCAAGTACTACGTCGAAGACCTCGTGAACATCATCGACGTCGACGCCATCAGGGAGTCCGGCATCCGGATCGGTGCCGATCCGCTCGGCGGCGCCAGTGTGCACTACTGGCAGCTGATCGCCGAGCACTACGGACTGAACCTGACCGTCGTGAATCCGCAGGTCGATCCGACGTGGCCGTTCATGACTCTCGACTGGGACGGGAAGATCCGCATGGATCCATCCAGTCCATCGGTCATGGCGTCGGTCGTCGCCCACCAGCACGACTTCGACATTGTCACTGGCAACGACGCCGACGCCGACCGCCACGGCATTGTTACCCCAGACGGCGGCCTGCTGAATCCGAACCACTATCTGGCCGTCGCCATCCAATACCTCTATACCCACCGGCCGGAGTGGAGCGCAACCGCCGCCATCGGGAAGACGCTCGTGTCGAGTTCGATGATCGATCGGGTCGCCACCTCGCTCGGCCGCCGGCTGTGGGAGGTGCCGGTTGGGTTCAAGTGGTTTGTGCCCGGGCTCATCGACGGGTCAGTAGCGTTCGGCGGCGAAGAGAGTGCTGGCGCGAGTTTCCTTCGCAAGGACGGAACCGCCTGGACGACCGACAAAGACGGCATCCTGCTCGCGCTACTCGCGAGCGAGATTCTCAGCGTTACGGGCAAGTCGCCCTCGCAGCTCTACGCCGAACTCGTTGCACAATTCGGTGACCCCGCCTACGAGCGAGTGGATGCCGCAGCCAGCAAAGATCAGAAGGCGCGCCTCGCGAAGCTCAACGGTTCGGCAATCAGTGCCACGGAGCTCGCGGGCGAACCGATCACGTCGAAGCTCAGCGAGGCGCCCGGCAATGGCGCCCCGATCGGCGGGGTCAAAGTCGAGACGGCGACATCCTGGTTCGCCGCCCGACCGAGTGGCACCGAGGATGTCTACAAGATCTATGCCGAATCCTTCGAAGGTCCCGAGCATCTCAAGAAGGTGCAAGCCGAAGCAAAGCAGATCGTCGACGCCGCGCTCGGCTAGGCCGGGGTGCCTAGTGCGCGTAGTCGGGCGCCGCGGGGAGTCCAAAGAACTCCTCGAGCGTTTCCACACCCTCCTTGTGAAGCTCGGTCGCGAGCGGTATCCCGATGTAACGGAAGTGCCAGGGCTCGTACTCATACCCCGTGATAGTCGTTTTGTCTGCCGGGTAACGAAGTAGGTATCCAAACCGCCAGGCGTTTGCGGCCAGCCACTCGCCCTGCGGAGTCGTGCCGAAGCATGCTCCAAGTGCGCATTTCAACGGCACCGTGGAGATGTCGACCGCGAGACCGGTCTGGTGTTCGCTGAATCCGGGGCGAGCGCTTTGCTTGTCCGCCTGCGCCTGACCGCGGCTCGACACCCAGCCGTTGTAGACCCGCCTCTGCACCGGATACGAGCGATATGTACTCTGCACCTGCATCTCTCCCGCGCCCTCCGCGGCGCCTGCCGCGAACATCTGCACGAGTGCGGCGGCCGCTGTGCTGCGCATGACGGCAGGGTTGTCGTGCGCCACGGGCACCGTCACCAGATCTGAGGGCGCATAGGAGACGGGGCTGAGCGGTCGAAGTTTGTTGACGATGACCCAGTAACTTGTCGGGTCGGTGGTGGACAGGGCTGCCTTGTCGAAATCGCCGGTCGTTGTGGATGTCGGTGGGGGCGTCGGTGTTGGCGTCGAAGTCACAGTGGCTGACGGGCTCGGCGCCCCGCTGGAGGTGGGTCCCGCGATCGCGCTGCGAACCGGCGCGCACGCCGTTCCGCCTGCCGCAACCATCAGGGCGAGCGCGAGCGGAACCAGAATCCGCCGGGGGTTTACCACCGTTCGAGCCTAGCCCGCGGGAAATAGGCAGATTCTGTAACGAAATTGTCTCGTCATGGGAGCGCTCCCAAAAAACTCTTGACAGAACTCGCATCGCAAACTTATGGTTAGCTCGATCGTGTGGGAGCGCTCTCACGGCTTGAGGACGCGCACCACCGGACGACCCCTATCCACGCACACAAAGGAGTGACCGTGAAACTTTCACGACGCACGACAATCGGGGCGACAATTGCTGCCGCCTCGATTTTTGCACTAGTCGCAACGGGCTGTTCCACCGGAACGCCATCCGCTGGCCCCAGCGTTGACACCAAGACGAAGATCACGTTGACCCTGGCGACCTTCAACAACTTCGGCTACACGGATGCGCTGCTCGCCAAGTACCACGCGCTGCACCCGAACATCACGATCGTCCAGAAGGTCGCCAAGACTTCGGATGACGCTCAGACCAACCTCTTCACGAAGCTCGCGGCAGGCAGTGGTCTGTCCGACGTCGAGGCAGTCGACGGTGACTGGATGCCCAAGGTGCGCCAGTACCCCCAGCTGTTCGAGAACCTCGCCACAGCCGACAACAAGGGTCGCTACTCCGCATGGAAGACAGCCGGCGGAACTGCGGGAAAGAAGCAGATCGGACTCGGAACCGACATTGGACCCGAGGCGATCTGCTACCGCGCCGACCTGTTCAAGGCTGCCGGCCTTCCCACCGACCCTGCCGCCGTCTCCAAGCTGCTCACGGGTGGCTGGGACACGTACTACTCGGTAGGCCAGAAGTTCATGGCTGCCAAGACGGGCGCCGCCTGGTTTGACTCGGCGGGCGCGACCTACCAGGGTCTCGCCAACCAGTACGCCAACTTCTTCGAGAAGAACGATGGCACCGTCGTCGCAACAACCAACCCCGACGTCAAGGCCGGCTTCCTGTCGGTGCTTGCCGCGAGCGCGACCGAGTCGGCTCACCTTCAGGAATGGTCGAGCGACTGGTCGGGTGGAATGGCCGCCGGTAAGTTCGCCACGATGCTCTGCCCGCCGTGGATGATGGGCGTGATTCAGGGTGACAGCCCCAAGGTCACCGACTGGAACATCGCCAACGTCTTCCCGAATGGTGGCGGCAACTGGGGCGGTTCATACCTCCTCGTTCCGACCCAGGGCAAGCACACGGCCGAGGCCGCGGCGTTCACCGACTGGATCACCGCTCCTGCTCAGCAGATCTCGGCGTTCAAGACTGCGGGTAACTTCCCCAGCCAGGTGGCCGCGTACTCGAGCAGCACGCTGACGGGCGCGAGCAACGCGTTCTTCAACAACGCACCGATCGGTTCGCTATTCAAGGACCGCGCGAACGCCTACGCCAAGACCGGCGTGATCGCCTTCAAGGGCATCAAGTACGGCGCCATCATGGGCGCAGTGCAGAACGGTTTGACGCGAGTCGAGCAGGGCCAGCAGACCGCTGATGCATCGTGGACCCAGGTGGTCTCCGACATCAAGGCGCTGGGCTAACTAACACAGCCATGAGGCCGGGTCGCTCCAAAGGGCGGCCCGGCCTCATGCAAGCCTGTACGGTTGGCCCGTCTCCCGTCCCCTCTTCACAGACCCTAAGAATCCTGAAGCTATGACAACATCACAACTGAGGTCGCCATCGACGCCACCGAGTCCAGTTCGGACGGTACGGCGGCTCACATTCGGTAATCGCCTCGCAAAGTGGGACGTTAAGTTCTCGCCGTACCTCTACATCTCCCCGTTCTTCATCCTGTTCGCGATCGTGGGGCTCTTCCCCCTGCTCTACACGGGCTACATCGCGATGTTGAAGTTCGATCCGATCCTGCAC
>JADGOT010000336.1 GCA_017882805.1 Glaciihabitans sp.
GTACCCACCAATCACGCTACGCGGACGCCAGGGTCCCCAATCCGCTACTGCCCACGCGACCGCACCTCACACTGGTCAAGTGATCGGAACCGTTGCCGACGACGCCGTCATGAAAGAGCTGCACCCAACTCTGTTCGAAGAGTCACTGGTCGCTGGTGGGCACGTTCGTGAATGCTGACAGCTACGTTGGGACGTCGATTTCCGTCAGTAACTCGTCTTTAGTGAGTGATCTGGTTGACTGTGGAGTCCTTACTGTCAGCCACAACGAAGCGCCTCCCGCTGCGCCCATGGGTTATGGTGCCTGCTACTCGCACGGCTCTCGTGGCGTTTGCATCGAGGTGGAGCGATGTAGCGGGCGTGCAGAACCTGGCCTGTGTCCTGGGCTCGACAATGTCCAATGTTGCGTTCCCTAGATCCGACCAGCCGATGAGCGCCGTGGCCGTTTTCGCCCGGTGCCGATGTCAGTGGCATGGGCCAAGCTCGTTGGATGCAAGAGCGAGGAACCTGCGCTTACTGCGGCACTGAGGGCGTGCTTCTCACGATCGAACACGTCTTCCCTGAGAGCTGGTACCCGGATGGCACGGCTCCGTCCACGATGCTGACAGTGCCGGCGTGCGGGCCCTGCAACGCCGCCTACGACAAGATCGAGAAGCGCATGTTCGCGCCGCTCGCGCTGAGCCTACCTGATGATCCGCGGGTCGCGACGATCGTAGCGCGCGCGATGAGGTCGGCCGATCCATCGGTTGCAAAGTCGCCTCGTGATGCCGAGCATCGCCAGAAGCGCGGTGATTCGATCATGCGGCGATCGAGAATTGTCGGGCCGGACGTGCCCATCCCGCAGGCGATGTGGACGCCGGCTGGCAGACGTGAGGCGGAGTTCATCACCGACACCGGCGAAGCGATTGTCGGCTCGGTCACCCTGGATCACGGCTGGGAGAATCTAGAGGCGCTCGCCATCAAGCTCTTCCGTGGCTGTTACTTCGCGGTGTCTGGCAGGGTTCTGGGAGACGCGCATCCGGTGTGGGCGAAGGGTTTCCACGACGATCCGGGCTCACTTATCGCGAGCTGGCAACGGGTCAGAGGCGCGGTGACCGCGGGTGCCTTTCCGTTCCAGTACGTGATTGCCGAGGATGAACAAGGTAGCGCAGGAGGCTTCTTCATCCTTTGGAACTTCGCGGTGGTGTTCGCATCAAACCTGCCGCGCGCTCACGAGGAGTCCGTGTTAGAGCCCGCGTATGAACAAGTCGACTGGTCAAGCCTGCTTCGCGCGCGGACGGACGACGTAGTTCCAGTCTCCGCGAAAGCTGTGCGGGTCGATCGTGAGCGCACGCATCTCCTTGACCGAGACCTTGCGTGCGATCGGATACTTTCGCCGGTCGAGTTTGGCTCGCACAACGAGCCCGCCACGTGTGGTCGTGTTGCCGATCAGGTTGACGACGGTCTCGTAGCTGCGTAGAGGCCGGCCGCGCCAGTTGATCGAGATGAACGAGAAGAGGCGATGCTCGATCTTGTTCCACTTGCTCGTGCCCGGCGGGAAGTGGCTGACGTGGATGACGATGCCGAGTTCGTCGGCGAGCCGCTGAAGCTCTGCCTTCCATGCGCGCGAGCGATAGCTGTTGCTACCGCCAGCGTCGGCGGTGATGAACAGCTCGCGCGCGTTCGGGTATCGACACCGCGTCGATGATCTGTCCACGCCGTTGGACCTCGGTGCTCGCTTTCTTCGACCGCCGGATCTTCCGCCGGGTCCTGAGATGGGCCTGTAGCTCCTTCTTGAGCACGCCGCGAGCTTGGACATCGCGAACCATCGCCTCGAATGCGGGGTTCGTCAACCGAGGCCTCGATCCGTCTCGGGCACATTCCTCCGACGATGCAAGGGCCATTGGTGAGTTGCAGCACTACTTCACCTATGGGGTCTTCGTGTCGGTCAGCGTCTTCAGGAAGGCGACGATCGCCTCCTCCTCCGCCGGTGTCAGACCGAGGTTACCCACCTCGCTGTTCATGTTTGCCGCGTACTCGGGTGCGGGCCAGCCGGCACCGGGTACGTCACGCGTGTTGTAGAAGTGGACGATCTTCTCGAGGCTTTTGAAGTAGCCGTTGTGGCCGTACGCCTTAACGAAGCCTGCGCTCGGCCGCGTGTCAACGTTGCGCAGTGTCGGCACCTTGAATTTGCCGAGCTCCGGTCCATAGACAGGCGCGTCGTGGCCGGCGCCCTGCAGGTACCGCCCGAGACCTAGATCGACCCAGGACGCGCCCAGAGGATTGAACTCGAGCTCCGAGTAGAACGGGTTCATCGGATTTTTCGGCACACCAAGGTTGTTGTATGTGAAGTCGGTGAACAGCACCTTGCCGCTGGTAGGATCAGCGGTGCTCGTGTGGCAGTTGGCGCACTTCGCCTTGCCGTTGAAAAGCGAAAGCCCCAGCGTCTCCTGCGCGGTCAGCCCGGCGCCCGTCCGGACGTACGTGTCGAACCGGGAGTTGAACGGGCTCACCTCTGTGGATCGCTCGTATGCGGCAATCGAGCGGCCGATCATCTGGTACGCCTTCTCGATGTCGTCGAAGGCGTCCGCGCCCCACACCTGCTTGAATAGGTCGGCGTACTTCGAATTCTTCACCCTGTCCACGACCACGTCGGCGCTCGAGTTGTTCTGCTCCAGCGGGTTCAGGAACGGGCCCATAGCCTGCTCAGCCAGCGGATCCCCCAGCGTCAGACCGGTGGCTCGGCCGTCCCAGAACATGCCGCCCGTCCAGCCGTTCGTAGCGTCGAGATACAAGATAGGACTGTCGCCGCCGTACGCGCTTGATGGCGGTTTGCGGTTGCCGAACCGGCCAGTCACGGCTCCCTCGTATACTGCGCCGTCCTGATTGATCGCCTCGTCGGGTCCGGTCCATCCGACTTGCGACACATGGCACGCCGCGCAATCCTGACCCGCTGGGTCTGAGAGATTGGCGTCGAAGAATAATTGCTTGCCGAGCCACTCCTTGTCATTGAAGCCGGCTGGTCGCACGAGTCCGTTTCCCGACGAGTCGTGTGATCCGCCGCATGCCGATAGGCCGATGACGATGAGAAGTAGCACCCACAGCGCGATTGCGCTCACGGGCACCACGGTCTTGCGTAGCAGCTGATCCGTCATAGCTACGCGGCGGAGCTTGCCGCCCTGATTATGAGACGGTATTAACATTGTATATTCTCCTTTCATGTGTAGTGAAGATTGTTAAATATACTATGTTGGTATTTCACTGCCCTTCTGGCCACCACTCCTTAAACACTTCGATCTGGTCGACGACGACGTTGTGAGCGGCCGGGGTGCTGACCGGGACGGTCCCGATCGCGTCGAGCAAGTTCGGGTCGAACGGCTGGCGCCTCGCGTTGATGCGTTCGACGCCAAAGCGCGAGAGCACGCCAGCGAACTGACCGCGGACGAGCTGGACGCCCTCGACGACGGCCCTCGCTTCGCCGCTCTCGACGGCGGCCCTCGCTTCGCCGCTCTCGACGGCGGCCCTCGCTTCGCCGCTCTCGACGGCGGCGTAGATGGTCCGGTCGAGGTTGTCGAAAACCGGCAGTAGCTCGAGCATCAGCTTTTCGCGCAACTCCTGCGCAGAACGCTCGGCATCGCGCTCCACCCGCGCCTTTGCCGCTTCGAGATCCCGCAGTGCACGGCGCATCGAGCCGACGTCAGGTTCGCGCCCGGCTGGACCATTTTCGCCGGGTTCGGACGTGTCGAGCTCGGCTTCCGCCGTCGGGTCGAGACCTTCGATGGGCACGAGCAGCTCTCCTGGGCTCTCGCAGTCCAAGTTCCGTGCCGCCTCTTGTGTTATCCGAACGGGGCAAGGCGTGCAGTTCAACTCGTAC
>JADGOT010000337.1 GCA_017882805.1 Glaciihabitans sp.
AAAGACGAGGAGGTTCCGCGCCTTTGCGCAGTCCACGGGAACGAGGTCGGGCGAGCCCTCCGGCAGCTCTCGCCGATTCACCGCGAGCTGAGAACCGGTCGACATGACGACGGTGCAACGACCTCTGGAGAGAGCGCGCAGCGTATCGGGGTCGGCAGGAAACGAGATGCTGCTCATCTTGGGCCCGCGGCCTATGCGAAAGCGGTAGTTCTTTGACGGGAGGTCGTCGAAGGACCTCCTGCCGAGGAAGTACAGGTGTCTGTTGCTTCCGGCGCTTGCGCCCTCCAAATACGCCAGGGTGAAATTGTCCGTGCTGGTAATGATCGGTTGGTCGTGAGACTTCAGGGTCGAACGAAATACGGGAAGAAGATCCGACTCTGAGGCGTGAATCAGGTCGATCGGACTGAAGCTCCTGTCCACGTATTGCTTCTGCGTGTGAAGCTGGACAACGACGACGGCAATCAGCATTGCGCCAGCGAGCCCGAGAATACGACGGTTCTTGAGATTCGTCACGAAGACCGCGATTGCGCCTGCGAGGAACGGCTGCGCGTACATGTACAGCTTGAAAAGGCCGAAGTCACTCCTGTTGTACGCGAGCACCATGGCGAGGCCGAAGTCACACGCGATAATGATCGATGCCGCTCTACCTTTGAACGCAGTGAACACGGACGCGACCAGTACGACTGCCAAGCAAAGGGCCGCGATCACGATCGACAGGCCCACGTGGGCGGCCGACGGCGCGATAGACAACCTCTGGAATCCGGTGATGCCCGCCAGAGCCACCGGCACGAGCGAGTAGCCGAAGATCCCCACTCCGCCGTGACCGGTCATTCCGCCGTGGACTCCTGCGTTGACGTAGTGCAGCGCGTGGGAAAGAAACGTGTTGAGGACGAGCGCACTCAGAGCAATAGTCAGCGTCCAGAGGACGGCGACCGCACGCAGTGACACCTTCCGTCTGACCGCCAGCAGCAGGACGTACAGGCCGTAGGCAACCGACAAAGACACGGCCAACTCGATGTAGACCACGAATAGGCCAATGGCAAGGAGCCAGATCGCGACGTACTGAGGGAGGTTTGCCCGAAGCTGTCCGCCGTGGATTTCCGGACGCATCAACAGCGCCGCCAGGGCAGCGGCCAGGGCTAGGCCCCACACTTGGGGCGTCAGTTGCTGCAGAAGCCCGTACGTCGCGAGGGGCGATGCGGCGAGCAACACCGCGGCGACGGTCGCGCCCCACCATCGCCCCGCTGCTTGCATCGCCAGCGCACCGACGGCGCAGATCCCGCAGAGGCTCAGCGAGAGGGCCAGGGGCATATAGAGCGCGGTGGGCGAAAGCCCCGTGAGAGCAGACAGCCCTGAAAGCGTGATATCGGTGCCGGCCCGCACGCCTGTCTGATGCAATGCCTGCGTCGCCGACGCGAAGTCGCGGTGGTCCAGGAGGCCTGCGTTGTCGACCGGGCTCAGCAGGCCACGATGGAGGAGGGAGGTCGCCGAGAGGACGTAGTACCCCATGTCCGGGTTCGCGTTGGCGATCCATCTGAAGCCATAGCGGAACATCGGTCGCCCGACGAGCCCGAGGTTGACGACGCACGCGACGAGGACAGGCGCAACGGCGAGGGGAAGGCGGGGGCGCCGGATGGCAAGCGTGATGAGCGTGGCGGCAGCGAGCGTGATGAAGACCGGGAGTGCACCTGTCTCCATCGGAATGCCGAGGTTGCTGACCACGAAGAGAGGCACCACGGTCACAGCGCTGCCGACAGCCGGAGCAGCGAGCGCGAGCCGGAGGTTTCGCGTATCAGCTCGCACGGCCGAAAGCAGCGCCAACCCGATCGCCCACCAACCAGCGAAGAGCCCCAGCGTGAAAAGAACAGCGGTCATCGTCGGGAAGACCGTACCTTCGCCGCCTGACTCAAAGGTTGGTGAGCTTGTCCCTTTGACCGAGATGATGCGTATAGCAATGCGATGGCCGAGGCGTGGAGCGCTGACGCTACAACGACGTGTGAGCCACCGCGTGAGCTCCTTGCCTGAAGCGCCTCACCGTGGACGAACCCGGGCGATGACGATCGCGTTCGCAAACGGGTAGGGCTGATGGAACTTCGTCTCCCTGACGTCGCTCCACTCGGCCTCCACCCACTCGTTGTTCGCATTCACCCGACGCAGACACAGCCGCTCGAGGAAGCCATCTCCTTCGTCGACTAGCGCGTCCAGCGAAGGGCTGTATCCGACCGGCGCCGTGAAGACGAGCGAGCCATGCGGAGAGAGAAGATCGCGCACGTGCAGCACGGTGCGAAAGATCTTCTCATCGTCGCGCGGAACATCCTCGTATCCGATGTGCTCGAACGTTGAGATACTCACGATCAGGTCGTAAGGCGAGCCGTGCGTAAAGGTCTCCGCGTCCTCGGCGAACGTGTTCTCACGACTCTGCCGTTCGTACCGATCCACGACGGCATGAGCGATGCTCTTGTCGTAATGGGGGAGCACGTTTCCGATCTCGAGCGTTCGCGCGTCGGGCTCTCGCGCGAGCACCTCGCGCATGATCGGGACCTCTACGCGACGCTCGTTCAACCAGGTCACGTTGTATGGGTGGTGAAAGTAGGAGTACGTCTGACCGGCGAGTTGAAAGGTCGGCTTGCCGCGTCGGTTGGCCGACGCCAGCCACACCCCGGCTGCCCGTATGTACTGGCGTTTATGCCCCATGACCACCTGCTGCGGGTGAGAGCGTACACGCGAGCATGAGCTCCACGAGTTGCTCGAGGTCCGTCGTCGCTTTCCAACCGAGCCCGGTCATCGTCCGGGGATCCGAGACGAGCCTCGCGTACTCGGGACGGTAGTCATCGAGGAACTGCACGTGTTCCTCGATGGACAATCCGGCGTGGCGAAACGCCTCGGTAAGAAAGTCGTTAATGCTGTGCCCGACGCCCGTTCCGATGGTGGCCTCGTAGACATCGTCTTGCTCGACGAGCGTGAACATCCCCTCGGCGACCTCTCTTGCGTACGCCCACTCCTTCTCAACACTCGTGTCGCCGATCGTGATCTTCTCTGTTGATCCGGCGACGATGCGCTCGATGCCGTCGATGATCATCTTGCTCACATGGTGCGAGTTACGGTACGGACTTTCATGGTGAAAGAGGTACGCCACGTACGCGTTGACCCCAAGCCTGCGGTAGTAGCGTGCTGCATACACCGACTGAATACGCGCGACCGCGTACGCACTCGAAGGGTCGAACTCGCAATCCTCGGATATAGGCAGACCGCGGTTCTTGAACTGCGTACCGCTTCCGACAATGACGACGCGAGTTGTGGGCGAGTAGCGCAGGACGCTCTCGAGAATGTTGAGAGTTCCGGTAACGATCGTCTCGTGGTTCTCGCGAAGAGCCTCGTGCTTGGTGGTCGAGTTGGCGGCGAGGTGGAAGACGACGTCGGGCTGTTGCTGCACGAGCTGGTCGACCAGGGCGGCATCCGCGACAGTCCCCTGATAGCGCCAACCATTGCTGCGGGCCACAGTGACCGCGTCGATCTCCCGCTCGCTGCAGATCTGGCTCAGATAGCGGCCGTCCTGCCCGCTCGCGCCGAAGATGAGTGCGCGCTTCATCGAGCCCCGGCCGCCGTTCCCTCCGACCTGCTCATCGCCCGAGGATCTGGAGCGCCGGGAGGGGGACGATGAACTGACCGCCCCCGTCCACGAACGTCGCCTCCCGCTCGTAGAACTCGGTCATGAAGTGCCACGGGAGCACGAACAGGTAGTCCGGCTCGCGGGAACGCATCTCGTCCTCGCTGATGATCGGGATCCAAGAGCCGGCAGTGTACAGGCCATACTTGAGAGATTGCCGCTCGGCGATGCCCTCGATCATATCGGGGCCGAGACCGTAGAACTGCAGCAGCGTGTTGCCCTTCGTGCTCGCGCCGTATCCAAGGACGCGCTTGCCATCACGCTTCAAACCGTCGAGGAGCTCGAGCGTGGCCGCCTTCAGCCCGTTGATGTGCTCCATGTAATCGCGATAGATCTGGGGCTCGTCGAACCGCTGCTGTCGTTCGTATGCAAGCGTCGCCTGAACACGGTAATGCCCGATATCGCGGAGGAACATGGTGCCGAAGCGATCACCCTGGCCCTTCTTGCAGGTGACGATCCGGAAGCTTCCCGCGTTCGTGTCGTTGAAATCGACATCGACTATCTCGAGGTCGGCCTGATCAAGCAGGTACTTCAGCGATAGAAGCGTGTAGTACTGAATGTGCTCATGACAGATGTTGTCGAAAGCGTTCTGCTTGATCATGAGGGGCGTGTAACTCAATTGGAGCACCCAGACGCCGTCGTCGGACAGACAATCGGCAATGTCCATCACGAACCCTCTCGGATCGTCCACGCCGTAGAACATCGCGATCGACGTGATCACACGAGCCTTGCGTCCGTCGCTCAGATCCATGAAGCGGTCTTTGCTGAAGAAGCCAACACTGTGGGCATCGCACACTGTGCGCGCGGCCTCGGCAAGGTTTTCGGCCGGGTCGATCCCGATGCGCATGACGTCGAGCGAGCGAGGCACGTGGCTCAACAACGTGCCGTCGTTACACCCGATGTCGAGCACGATGTCACCCGGTCTCAGATAGACCCACTCACGGAAGGCGGTGACAACGTCGTTGAGTTGGCGCGACATGGTTTCGTTCGTTCCGGAGCGATACCAGTACTGCTGGTAGAGCGGCGGACGCTCGAAGGGATCCATGAGCTGCAAGAGTCCCGACTCCTCGCCGATCCCCAGCCGTAGCGGCGCCTTCGGGGCATCGACATCCACGGTCGGGTAGAAGTTCGAGACATACAGATCACCGAGATCGACGACCTCTGTAAGCGGCTTACCGGAGATTCTGCAACGCGTTGACATCGGTCGGCTATCCCTTTCGCGTTCGGTGGTTGCGAGATTCAGCGAGCAGAGCGTTGTAGCGTTCGGCTAGAAGCTCTCCACTGCTCGTCCAACTATTCTCACGCTTGTATTGGCGTGAATAGTCCTCGAGATCGGCATAGTGCTCGTCGAAACTCCAACGTATCTTCTCCGCGAGACTGTCGGCATCGGACTCGAAGAGCACCAGCGGATCAGCGTGACCAGAGAACGCTTGAGACGCGATGACGGGACGCTCATACGATGCGGCATGCGTGAGGACAGCGCTGACCAGCTGGGGCACCACGTACGGCAAGACCACGAGATCGGTTGCCGCGAACAGCATCGGGATGTCAGCCTCCGCGACGAAGCCGAGATTGACGATGCCCGGCTGCTTCGCAATCCCCTCGGCGACGCTCGAGTACCAATCCTGGTATTCGCGCGTGTTCTTGCGGTTCACCGGCTGGCCGCCGGCAACAATCAGACGAAAACGGTCAGGCGGCAGCTTGTCGAAGGCTTCAATCAGGACATGAAGACCCTTACGCCAGTCGAGTACGCCGAAGAAGAGCAAGACTCGCTCCTCGGGTTGGATGCCGTACTTCTCCCGACTGGCCATGCGGTCGGCCAACACCGCCTCGGTGTCTGCGCCGATGGGGAGGATCGCTATGGGCCTCGAGACACCCATCTCGTCGCGCAGGATCTCCCGGAACTTCGCGTGCTGCACGAGAACTTCGTTTGCCGCAAATGACGTCACCCGGTAGTAGATCTTGAGAAGTCGTCTCCCGATGTTGGCCGGCACCGGAAGTGCAATCCGTCGTGCGAGCTCGGGGGTGAGTAGCTCGCCGCCGACGACCTCGTGGTACGTGATGATCACCTTCTTGCGAAGGACAAACCGGAGCGTCCATACGAGCAGCGGAATCAATGGGATCGTGACCGGCGGTCCGAACTGATTGAACTCGTGCTGAAGATGAACCACCTTCAAGCTCGGTGTGCGATGAACAGCGCCGAGGAGTTGGCGAACAAGACGTAGGTGCCCCTTGTCCCACACTTCCCGGACCTCGATGTCATTTTCCGTGAAGCTCTCGGGTGCGTCGCTCTTGATGTTCGTGAGTACAAGGTGCCGCCGGCGCTCGACGTCGGGCAGCGCCGAGAGAAGTGAGTGTGTGTAGGCCGCCAGTGCGCTCAGGTCGTCAGCCGAGGAGTGGCTGCGCCCGCGGGGCGGGTAGATGGTTATCGTTGCAATCTCTTTGATCAAGCCAAGACGCTGCGCTCGAGCCGGTTGCGAGTCGCCGTCCGCCTGAAGCCGGTCGGCATCGCTCACCGCGAGCGCGTGAACGGCGCCGTGCTCGCGGAGTAGGGGCAGCCTCCACCGAGAGCCTCGCCCTCGCGATAGGCCCACACCCATTTCGCGATTCTTCGGTAGAGGTGGTCCGTCAGTCATCCTCCGCAGAGTCTAGAGAACAGCGCGTGGCACTTAGTCGACGCCGGTGGCGAGCAGGCGAGTGAGCTGGTCGCGGCGCACTGCGTCGATACCCAGGGGCCGCAGCGTACGAGAGATACTCGACGTGACGGCCTCCACGTCCGCCCGATGATCGAGGAGCGACTGGCGTCGCGTCACCCCTCCGGCAACGCAGCGGGCTCGACGGTACGCGAGTGCTCGGAGTTGCCGTTCTGCGTGGGAACGGCAGGGGGCGTCGCCCGCGCCAGCGGCCCGTTGGCGGGATCGCTCACCACGAGGTACAGGGGCTTGCCCATCGCGCGCTTCACTGCGATGCCCAGATACTCGGCGAAGATTCCGAGCGAGACCAAGGTTCCGCCGCCCGTGAGGAGCAGGATGACGATCACTGATGTCCATCCCTGGACATGGACGTGGCCGGTGACCTTCCCCCACACGACCCACCCGGTCAGCCCGACCGCCACGACTCCGAGGAACGCACCGAACAGCGTGATGAGCCGCAGCGGACGCGTCCCGGACGTGAGCACCATCCGCCAGAAATGCGACGCGAGGCGACGGGTCGAGAAACCCGAGGGCCGCCCGCGTTCCTCTCGCATCGCTACAGGGTATGTGGCCGTGCGGTCGACGACCCACGTGAGGGCGACATCGAGGTAGACGCTCTCCCCGCAGTAGGTGGCGAGTTCGCGGCCGATCTCGCCGAGCACCAGCCGGAAGCTGTGGAAATGGCGGAGGTCGCCCCCGCTTATGACCTGGGCGAGCTTGTGCGCGACGCGGCTGGTGACGTTGCGGAACGCACTGTGAGGAGGCTTGTTGGTCGGTTCCGCGTACACGAGTGGAGAGCGCGTGGAGAGGGCTTTGTCCAACATCGCCCCGATCGCCGCGGGATTGTGCTGGCCGTCCTCGTCCATGGTGACAATCCAGTCGGCGCTGGTGTGCGACATGCCGGCCAGCGTCGCAGCGTGCGTGCCGAAGTTGCGCGCAAGCCAGACGGGCCTGACGTAGTCGTACCGCTCGGCGAGGGCCCGAATGGTGAGATCCGACCGGTCAGGACCCGAGTCATGCGCGAGGATGACCTCGGTGATCTGGTAGCGGTTTCCCGCGGCTGATGCCTGCGGGCTCGCGAATTGGTCGAGCTCCTCGAGCAGCGCCGGAAGCGTGTGCTCGCCGCGGTACACGGGGACCACGACGGCAACGGTGTGGTCGACGCGCGCGATCGCTGGCTCTGAGCTCATTCGATCGGAATCATCTGCTGGCATCGGATTCTAGCCGGGTGGCGCCGGCGCCACCGGCCTCCGCCGGCAGAGACCGGCGACGGCTCCACGGCTCGGCCGGCAGTGTGGCGACGGGTATCCGCTGACGCGGTATGCGGTCGGCGAGCCGCTGCCACAGGTGAACGACCACGTGACGCCGGAGGTATGGCCGCAACTCCTTCACGATCTCATCGACCGGAATTGGACGACCATGGACGCGGATCCGAAGTTGGGCGCACTCGCGCGCGCCGAGCGCGTCCTCAGCCGATGTCTTCTGCTGTTCGTGGACGCGGAATGCGCCGAGGAATCGGGGGAGTCGCACGACCGTTGCACCGGCCTCCCGGAAACGCAGGAGCAGGTCCCAATCCATTGCGTATCCGAATGTCGGGTCGACGCGGCCGCCGACAGCCTCCCAGATGCCGCGTCGCCAGAAGAGCGTCTCCTGTGGGACGTAGTCCACGAGCGTCAACACGTGGTCATCGTGTTTCGGAAGAACCCAGAGGCCGATCTGGCAATCATCTTCGTCGATCATGATCCGGTTGCCGTATACGACGTCGATCCCGGGATGAGCTGCGAAGTAGCGAGCGATGTACGCCAATGCTCCGGGCAGCAGAATGTCATCGGAGTTGAGCCACCCCATGAGCTCACCCGTGGTGTGAACGAAAGCGCGATTGATCGCGTCCGCTTGCCCGTCGTCGGGTTCCGATACCCACCCGGTCAGCCGCTCGTCGTATCGGCGCAGTGTCTCGAGCGTCTCGTCCGTTGAGCCGCCGTCCTGCACGAAGTATTCGAGCGCCGGGTAGTTCTGTCCGAGGACGCTGTAGACCGTGCGCTCGAGAAACCGACCCTGGGCGAACGACGGGGTGACGAGCGAGATCGTCGGGGCGGGGCTCGGCGGTTCCGTCTTGAGGTAGCTGGCCGGGACGAGCAGCGGTCTCGGCGGATAGTGCTGCAGCCGACCGATCTTCGGGCGAGTCAGCCCTCGCAGTCGCGAAGCCAGCCGCTTGAATCGTGAGCGAGCGAGCCGGAGAATCCTCTTGCCAGGTCCTGCGTGCATGCGTCGATGCCCGTCGAGCCGCAGCTGATCCTCGACGAACTCGAGCCGAGAAGCGGCGACACTCTTGATCAGGCGGAGCTCGAGATCGGTGAGCGGCATTCCGCGCTCGTGGACCTCCTCGAGCACGCTCTGGAGATCGACGCGATATTCACGCAGCACGTTCGCGAGGTGCAGCTGACTTTCGGGCTCCACCCCGCCACTGTAGAACAGAA
>JADGOT010000338.1 GCA_017882805.1 Glaciihabitans sp.
CGCGGCGTTGAACGCCGCGGCGGAGGGCGTCGCGCTCCGGCCCCAGGCGTCCGGATTGGTCGTCATCACGATCGGTGTCGCGCTCGCGTGCATCGCCACGCGATACTCGCAACCGCCGATCATCGCGACTTCGACGTCGTGACGACCGCGTCCGGCCCCACGCTGTTCGCTCGGTTCGCGTATCCCCCGAACTCGCTCGGCTATTGCGGCCCCGACGAGCACCGGACACTTCTCGAGTACGCGGCATCGGGCGTCGTCGACGGTGATCTGCGGTCCCTTGCGCGGGGCTTCGACGGCGCGTGGCCGTATCTGGAGCTGATCGCGGCGGCCAACGGCATCGGCGATCCGCTCGACCGGCGGGTGGTCGAGGCGTACTGGATCGGAAACGACCTCCTCGAGCATGTTCCGCTCTCGCTCCTCGCGACGTCACTCGAAGCGCGCTTTCGCGGCCCGGCGGGGCGAGACTGGTCGCCGCTCTCGGAGGTCATCACCGCCGCGCCACTCCTCCAGCACGGATTTCACGTGTTCGCGGTATATCCCTGGGTCGGCCTCATGCGCGGCGCCGATGGCGGCGAGCCGTTGCGCGTTCTCGACCGGTGCCGCGTCCGCTGGGGTCGCGTCGACGGGATCTCCGGGGACCGCGCGACCGTGCGCGTTCGGCCGTTGAGTTGGGACGGCCGAATGCTCGCGCTCGGACCATCCGCGATCGAGTCGGCGCTCATCGCCCGCGACGGCTACGGGCTCGCGGGACCGTTGCAGCCGGGCGACGCCGTCGCGCTGCACTGGGAGTGGGTGTGCGACCGGCTCTCGCCGCGCCAGCTCGCGTCGTTGCGGGCCGTCACGGCGTCCCACCTCGATCTCGTGAACCGCCGGCTCTTGCACTCGCCGCCGCAGGCAGTCCTGGAGTGAGACGACGGGGTTCGGTCGCGTTGCGACGGCTCTGTTGCGTTGCGTCGGACCTGACCGCGTGGGATCGAGTCCGGGTCGGTTTCGGTTCAGATAGTGCGGGCGAGTTCGGTGAACGCGGCCGCGACGCGACAGCGGGTACGGGCATCAACGCCGAGTTCGTAGTGGCCGCGGCGAATGTTCTGCATCAACGCGTGGCCGCGCGTGATGACTCGGGCCGAGTGGTCGCGTTTGAGTCCGCGCATCGGAGGCGGCTTTGAGTCGGCCACGGTCACACTCGATCCGATTGTTCGCGTACTGCCCAGTGTTGTGAAACGCGGCCGGGATCAGCTCATCGATCGCAGCCCGCAACGCCGGAGCCCGGTCAGTCACGACGATGATCTCAGGTGGGAACCGGAACCCGGCAAACGCCGAACTCGAGAAGATGGGAACCGGTAGACCACGGCGAGATCTCATCCCGCCATCCTCACCGTCGGCCGCGACCCTCCGCCAATGCAACAGTGCCCTTACGACTGTGTTGAGTCGTCGCCGCCGATGACGTCGGCGTAGGCGGTGAGTCGCCGAGCGAAGTCGCGCACCTCGTCGCGCAAGGCAGCGGGATGCTCGATCACGAAGGGCCTGCCGAGCGACGCGAGCAGGGCCGGGATCCAGTCGAGGCGTTCGGCCCGCATTCGCACTCGCACCCAGTCGTCGGCGGTGGTCGCTGCGGGGATAGTCGGCGACTCGATTCGGATCTCGCGGACGGTTGCGAGCGCGGCAGGCAACCGGGAGCGCACCTGCGCGAGTGTGCCCTGGACGCGCAGCGACACGTCGTGCCGGTACGGCGCCTCAGCGAGGCCGCTCAGCAGATGCTCGACCGGGTCGAATCCTTCGGGCACTTCGAACGATCCCGGAAGCGCCGTCGCGCGCTCGATCCGGTCGAGCCGGAAGGTGCGAACGTCTCGACGCATCGAATCCTCGCCGCTGACGTACCAGCGTCCGGAGTGGGCAACGATCCCGTAAGGGTGCACAACGCGTTCGCTTCGACGCCCGTCCCCGTCGGTGTACTCGATCGCGACCGGCCGGCGATCTCGAGCCGCCTCGGCCAACGTCAGTAGCACGACGGTCTCCGGAGGCGCGGCGGCGCGGGCGGGTGCGGTGAAGTCGGCGGTTGCCAGCAGCGCGTCCAACCGACGACGGAGTGCTTCGGGGAGCACACGGCGTACCTTGGCGGCGGCCGCCTCGGCGGACGGAGCGGACGTGGCGGCCAGTCCGGCTCGTTGGCCGGCGACGAGGCCGAGCAGCACGGCCAACGCCTCTTCATCGGTGAGCATCAGCGGCGGCATTCGGTACCCCGACGCGATGTGGTATCCGCCGTAGCGGCCGCGCTCGGCCCGAACCGGCACGTCGAGATCGAGGAGGTGGTCGACGTAGCGGCGGACGGTTCGCTCGTCGACCCCGAGCCGATCGGCCAGCTCCGCGGCGGTGCGGGTGCCGCCGGCCTGGAGGATCTCGAGCAGCGCGAGAACCCGTGCGGTCGGTCGCGTCATTTCCTCAGGTCTCCCGAGATACCGGTCGGAGTCTGTCCGGTAATGGTTTTACCGTACGGCGGGCGAGGTCACGACACAGGAGCACTCTCGAGGAAGAAGCGAGGAACCATGAACTTTGTCTCGGTACGGCTGATCGCCAGCGACGTGAAGCGCCTGGTCGAGTTCTACGAACGCGCCACCGGCCTGTCGGCGCGCTGGGCAACGGAGGATTTCGCCGAGTTGGTGACGCCCGCCGGGACACTGGCGATCGCGAGCGCGCGGACGGTCGAGCTGTTCGGGGCGGGCGCGGCCGTCCCGGCTGACAACCACACGGTGATCATCGAGTTCCGCGTCGATGACGTGGACCGCGAGTACGAGAGGCTCCAGGGAATCGTCAGCGAGTTCGTCCAGGAGCCGACGACCATGCCGTGGGGAAACCGTTCGATCCTGTTTCGCGACCCCGACGGAAACCTGGTCAATCTGTTCACACCGCTGAGCGCGGAGGCGATCAAGCGGTTCGACGGCTGAGCCGACGCGTCCGCCAGGTTCCGATACTCCTCCGGAGCGGGGACTCTGTGGCGCGACTGAGTGCTCCGGCCGGCTCTGTCACCTGACTTCGGAGAGACCTCCGTCGACGGCAAGGGTCTGGCCGGTTATGTAGTCGGCAGCGTCGGAAAGGAGAAAGGCGGCGGCAGCGGCGACGTCCCATCCGGTTCCCTGACGGCCAAGGGGGATCGGGGTGCTGTCCCGGTCGGGCTTGACAAGGCTGGCGAGTCGTCCGAGCGATGTGTCGATGAGCCCGGGCATTACGACGTTGACTCGCACTCGTCGGGGAGCTGCTTCTTTGGCGACGTACGCGCATAGTCCTGATAGGGCCGCTTTGCTGGCTGCGTATCCGGGGCTGTCCGTGGTGCTGACGACTCGGGCAGCAGTGGAAGAGGTGAGGACGATTGCGGCACCGGGTGCCAGCAGTGGAAGCGCGTGTTTGCAATAGAGGAACGGTGACCGCAGGTTGGTTGGTGCGCGAGCGGGTACGACGATCCGCAGGGCCGCTGCGGGGCGTGAACAATGGGAAGGAAACGCTCATTTGCAGCTGCCCGAACCATCGTCGCCGAAGGCCGCGAGGAGACGCGACTCAGTTGACGCCCCGACACACACATGTTGAGGTTGACCCGTTCTCCCGGACGGCGCATCTGTGCCCGGCTGTTCTCCGCGATGTCACAAAACGACTTGCGCTGGCGAACTTCTAGTTCTCGTATCGCTCAGATTCCGCCGACGCACGGAATGCGACGGGGAGACCGCTCACAGCCGATTGATCTACCAGCGCAAAAGGATGACGGTCGCAGCTGTCGCGCCGATGAAGAGCACGGTCATGAAAAACAGAAAGTACGCGACCTTGAGCTTGCTCATCTTTTGTTGGGTTCGACTCTGAAGGTCTTCCATGATGGCTTGGTATTCCTGCATCTCGACGAGTTGTACCTGGGGCAGAGTTAACGCCGCGTCATGATGCGTGATCTTGTTGTCGCCGAAAACGGCGCGACGCGCTGGAAACAACACTCCAAACACCAGGACCCCCGCCGTAATGATCAACAGTGCGACGACGCCCACGAATCCAACGATGCCCACATGACGCGCAGTCGTGGATACCGTGGTTCCGAACAAATCCTTGGCGAAGAAACCGATTATTGCGGTGACGAGAGACGTTGCCGACAATAAGGTCACTCCCCGGCTGTTGGCATTCGTCGCGCGTGTCTCCTCATTCTTCATTGCGTCGGAGAGAGCCTTCACGGCCTCAGACAGCGCATCGTCCTGGGGATAGACGGGACCGGTAGCTGCGGTCGACACGGTTGTGGCTCCAGTCGCTTGCTGCAAACTTCGCGTGGACGGGGGCACGTCGGGGGTCGCAGGGTTGCTCGAAATAGTGATTCGGAAGTCTCTCATCACAGCTAATCGCAGTCCAGCTCACCCGCTCGTGTACATGAAGAATAGAAAGTGTTCCGGCCCGCCGTAAAGACCGAGGACGCCGAATCACACGGTGCCGGGCCAGCTGAGCGCGGTTCACCGATATCGGTGAGATCGAACGTGTCAGCCCCACACGCAATGCACGTCGCCGCCGGGTCGTCATCCTCCTCGGCGAAGAGTCGCCACGCGGCACCGCACTCGCATTGCGCTTCGTACTGATGTTGCTTGATCGTCTCCGAAGATACGGACAGGGTGAGACGGCCCGTAGCCGCCAAACCGACCGCTTCGGTCCACAGTGAGCCCGCTGAACTCGGGGGCTCGTTCCCGTTCTGCGCTCAGACGCGATCGGGAGACCCGCAGCCCTGCGGAGATCGCGTCGGACGCAAATGACCGTTGGATGAAGTCACGATCACGCGCCATAGTCCCCTCCGCGGAGACCAGACCGCGGACCAAGGATCTTGCTCGTTATGACTCTGGCGCGAAGCGTTGACCGCTTGGGCGGCCGACGATCGAACTCCGGATCCTCTTCCATTATTCGTCGGCAGTGGTCGACGAATTGTTCCAGCACGAATCCCCAACTCGGGTTACCGCGCTCACGCTGATCGGCTACGTAGGGCTGGAGGTTGTCCCAGTGATACACGATGCTGCGTCCGTAGTACCTCTCGAGCATCGTCTGCGGAAGCGCGCCGTCCATCCAGTAGTTCGCCGCGATCAGGAAGACTCGCAGGGTTTCGTCGGCCGCGCTGATTTCGTCGCTGAGCCACGCTTTGAGGTCCCTGTCTTTCGGCGTCCCCGCCTTCCGTCGAGCTGCCTTCGCTGCCGACGCTTCGAGTCTGTCCCAGATCTCGAGAGCCGTTGAAACAAGAGACGCTCGGTGGCTGGCTCGCAACAAAAGGAAGTAGACCCAAAAGGTGAGGACCGCGGCGACTGCCGCAACCGCTTGGAACCAGTCCAAGGCGTTCGTTGTGGCTGCTGTCATCGCTCAGTTCTAGACACGCAATGGTCGCGTGGGCCACTACGCCCCGGCGGAGTGGCTAGTGAATCAGCGGCTCGAGTAACGCACCCAGGTCTGCCAGGTCACTTGGCTTGATAACGACGAGGCGTACGCCGAGCCGTTGAGCAAGGCGAATCTTCGCATCGAGCGGCGCTGAGCACGCCTTGTCTTTCAACATGCCCGCGTACTCGAGGTAGATGCCGCTCGGTAGCAGCCAGTCCGCCCGCTTCCGACTCACACCGGCATCGGCGCGCAGCTTTGGCCAGGGTGGTTCGCATTGATGCGTCACTCGGTGTTCGAAGAGCCGGTCGTCGACCGCTCGCTCTCCGAGACTGCGACATGAATGACCATCCTGAGCGATGCAGTGCGTGCCCTACTGGGACGCCAAGCGTCGTCAACGACAGCTGCAGCCCTGAGAACGCGCAGCCAACTGCCGCGGGACTTGTCGACACCGAGCGCCCTCTCGCATACGACGGGACGAGGCAGACAGACGAGCGCGGCAACGATGAGGTCTCGCCGTCCGCACGGCGCGCCAGCATCGTCGGGATTTCAGAAGCCGTCATTGCGAGCCAGGTACGGCTCAACATCTTGCATGAGTGTCCAATACAACGGCATGTCGTAGCTGACGGTGTAGATCCGATCGAAGTGTCCGAGGAACGAACGCGCCGCCGAGTACTCATCGTCCGAGATGTCGAACGGAACGTCGGGATGCCTTGCTGCGAGCACGCGGGCGAGCGCATCCTTCAGAACGTGAGACTCGCCACGATCGCGCCGAGCACGGCCGCGCCGAGGATGCGGCGGAACGGATTGACGCCGCGCAGGAGTTCGTCGACGGCCCAGATCGCGAGTGCGCCCGTCGAGACAA
>JADGOT010000006.1 GCA_017882805.1 Glaciihabitans sp.
AGCAATAGAAAACGTCTGGCCTTTGTCCGGTCCACTTACCACGAGCAACGTCGCCGCCGCCGAGCCCGCAGATTGTGACTGCTCGCTCACCGGCGCCAACGAGACCATCGCGCCACTCGCGATACCTGCATCAGCGAGTACGGAGTTCGGGTCGACGACTCGGCTCGACCCGGTCGCACCGTTGTGAATACGCAGGGTCAACGCTCCCGCGTTGAAGAGTGCGCCCGTGTGCGTCGGATCCGCGTTCGCAAGCTCTCGAGCGATGTCTGCGATGGGGGTCGTCGGTTCGGTAGTGAGAGCAAGGTCCGCCGTCGCTCCACCGGGCCGCACAAGAGTTAACTTAACCTTCATCGGTTCACCAATTCCTTGACGCGATCGGCAACTGCAGTGGTATCAATCGAAGTGAGAGCGGATGGCAACCCACGCTTTGAGCGCACCCGGAACCTGGAGAGCCAGCGACGCCATTTCGGCACTGCCTCTCGGGCGCGCGATATCTCATCTGTGGCGAGCGACCATGCCGCGTCCACGGTGGGCTGCGGGATATCCTCGCCAGAGAAAACGGCCTGATCCGTTGTCAGGGCGAACTCGACAAGACTGGGCACGGCGGAATCGTCGTCGACGGCCACCTGTCGCTGCACCTGCCTTGCGGCGTTCAGGCGAGTCACTCCGCGGGGTACCCGGAAGCCGAGCTCGGCATAGTTGTCTGTGAGCTCATCCCAGGCACCAGCGACCTGCTCGTCGCCCCTGCCCGTGGTTCGCCTGCGGCGCGACCGTCGCCGCTTGACCCCGGCGACGATCAGGAGTGGCACAAAGTAGATGATGAACGGTGCCGCGACGATGCCCGTCGTGACGTACACCCAACCCGGCAACACAAACCCGGTCGGCTTTGCCTTCTGCTTCTTTATCGCCACCGGGCTCAGAATGTTGTTCTGTGGCTGACCCACGCGGTTCGGCTGCCGCGATTGAGTAACGGTCTGCGAGACCGGCGGCGGAGGCGTCTTCGGGGGCTGGCTCGTGTCCGTCGGTGTCGGGTAAAACGGCACCCACCCGACACCAGCGAAGTCGACCTCGTCCCACGCAGTCACATCGCTGCCGATGACCGTCACCGTCGTTTCGCCAGTGCTGATCTTTGGTTTGAACCCCATAACGACGCGCGCCGGAAGATTGAGAGATCGCGCCTCGAGCGCGAACGCGGACGCATACTGCTCGGCGTCTCCAACCAGAACTCCATTTGGCGGAAACAGTGCGGCCATGCGGTTGGCTCCGTGCCCGGCCGGCGACGGTGACGTTGAGCTACCGTGGCTGAGGTGGCCGCCCTGTAGATATTTCGCCAGCGCGACAAGCTTCTGATAGCTGGAGGAGGCGGTAGAGCCTTCGTGCTTCTGCGCTTGCGACGCAATCGAGTCGATGGGGTACACCGCGGGCAGGCTGACCTGTGCTGTCGCCAGTTTCTCAAGCTTTGTTGCTGGAGGGATAACCGGAACCTGGGCCGTAACCGAGAATTGCGCGCCTCTCGTGACTTCGCCCGCTGTGCCCGTCAGCGCGGCCGTACCCGTCGCAGAGTTGTAGTGCACATCCTCGCCCTTGGCAGTCCCTCCTACCGTTAGCGTCAGTGCGTGGCCAACGAGCGGAACCCAGACACCGGAATACCCCTGAACGGTGATGTGTACGGTGCGGCTCGTGGTCGCGATATCCGACTTTTGAGCCGACAGTTGACTACCGACCAGATCGAATGAGCCAGATCCGTCTGTTGTGACATCGCTCCCCACGACGTTCCAGATCTGGCCCGTGTAACTGTCGAGGGTAGCGATGCGGATGAGATCACCTTTGCGCAAGCCGGAGACCGTGAACAACTTTGTCTTTGCCGCTGTCTTCGCGTAGTACCGGAACGCCGACAATGGGCTCGCGTAGTCAAGAGGGTCAAACGGTGGGGTGATTTTGTCGCGCAGCACAAAACGCGCATAGCTCGATGGCGGAACTGCCGCACCGACGCCGCCGGCAACGACGGCTGCGATTGCGACCACGATAACGGTGCCGACCAGTTTGCGCTGGAGCAACGCGCGATTTGCGGTCGCGGAGGCGGATTGATTTGGCGAACGTCTCCAGCCGAGCCAGACGAGAGTAATGACGGCAAAACTGACTCCACGAACACCCGCAAGGACAGGTTCGTCGGTACCGACCAGCACTCCGACTACGTACAGGGCGACGGGGCCCGTGAGCGCTATCGCGTACCGCCATGAGGAACGGGGTTTGCGTGCGAGCCATCGCACGACGAGCGTCGCGAAAACGAGTCCCACTGCCCATCCGGCGACGTATGGCACCGCCGCGATATAGGCAGGCGCACCGATCGGCGTCGTCAGAGTCAGGATGTCCTTCCATCCGTAGACCGCGCCGGTGACCAGGCTCCCCAACGATTGGAAAGTTGGGATGACAAGTCCGATGCCCTGGCTAGGCACCGCGATGGCTGTTCCGAACAAGAAGTATGCTGCGACACCGCCGATGGTGGTGAGGGCGATCCCGAGGCCAAGCTGGTACGCAACGACCGCGACTGCTACGCCGACGACGAGGCCACCGATCGCAGCAACCAGAAACCCAAGGCCACCGAACGAGGTTTCGAATCCAAGGATCCCGAGGAATGACAAGAAGGAGAGAACCGCAATGTCGATCCAACTCTGGCGAGACAACCTCAATCGCTGTCGTGCTGTTGTTGCCGAGGTCGTCATGCGCCCGCTCGATTCAGAACCGCTGACAGGTCAGAGAGGGCACCGACCGTAATCATGGTTGTGCCCGAGATTGCGCCGAGCTTCGGCGTCGCGCCGACCTCAACCCGAATCGCGAGGCAAATCGTCTCGACTGAAAACAGGGAACGCATGCTTCGGAACTCAGCGGTATCAATCCGGGAGCCAGCGATCATCATCGCCACGCTCGGCGCGGGAAGACGCTTCGTGACCTCGCGGGCGAAATCGCGCG
>JADGOT010000339.1 GCA_017882805.1 Glaciihabitans sp.
CGATAGCTCCGGGCACGTGGCAGCGGGCCAGGCGCGTGCGTACGCGGACGCGTTATTCACCCATCGCGGCGAGTTGTATCCGTACTTCGCCAGAGTCGCTCGGGCGCTCGGCCAGCTCTACGACGGACCCCCAGCCCTGGCATCTCTCCGACTCGATGACGACCGGCCACCGCACACCGCGGTGTGGTGGCCGGGCAATCCAACGCTGTGAGTTTCCGTACGGACGCTGTTCGCCACGCGATCGCGTGGAAGAACTCAACAACGCTTCTTCCTCAAGCGGCTCGCACACCCGCCGCGATGTTGGGTTCGCGCTCTCCCGCACAGCACGACCATTGCCTGCCACCGGAGTTTTCCGCGTACAACCTGCTGCCCGACTCGCGCGAGGCGGCTCTCGCGTTCTTCAACGACCACAACATCCCCTGGCAAGCCGGCGAAATCCAGCCCAGCAACAATCTCGTGTCATCGCAGGTCCAATGCCTGAACGTGCTCGCGCCCGTGATGAACGATGCCGCAGTCATCGTTCAGCTCTTCGAGGGCGTGCTGCCAATCAAATCGGTCCTGCCCTGGCCCGACGGTGAACTGGTGACCTTCGAATGGATCGGTGAGGCTGACTATCTCAACGAAGCGAGACGTGGGGAGCCTCGAACACGGGGCGCACGAGCGACGAGCGTCGACGTAGCGGTCCGCTACCTGAACAACGACGACCGAGTCGAGGTGCCCTCATCGAGTGGAAGTACGTCGAAGGCACCTACGACCCCGAACTCGGTGAAGGCAACCCGAAACGCATGGAGCGCCATCGAGCTCGCTACGAGGATCGCGACGGGCCGTTCCGCGGCGACGTCGTTCCCTACGCCGACATGTTCGTTGATCCCGTGTATCAACTGATGCGACTCACACTGTTAGCTGACGCGATGGAACGAGCGGCCGAGCAACAAGCGACCAGAGTCCAAGTCGTTCTCGCCGCACCCGCCGGCAACAAGGTGTTTCACGGTCAACTCGCCCGGGAGAGCCTTCGCACGTTAGGCCCCGCAATCCCGTCCGTCTGGCCGAAGCTCCTCCGCCGCCCGGACCGCTTTGGGTACGTCGACTCGGCTGTGCTCGTCGCGCGTCGCGCCGCAACAGATCCGGCGCTACGCGAACGCTACGGCCACATGCTCCACGACTGATCGGAATCGCGCTCCGCTCGAACAAGCAAACAATCGGAGGCGTCGTCGGTCACACCCAGCGATACCTCGTGCGCGCCTCGCTTGACGACAGCGACGTCGCGATGATCGCACTCTCGTCCGGCTCAAAAGCAACGCAACCTAACTCCACCAGACTCTTCACCGTGGTCCACCACGCCGCCCAGACCTCGTCGCCACCCGGACGTGAACCGTCCGCGTTCCACGATGGCCGAAGCGTGATGACCTCGCGCTCGACCTGCACGACATACGGCGCGTCGTTTGCGGCAAGCACAATCATCGACGGCCACCTTCGGCGGGGTTCGACACGCTCGTCCACGGTCCGCAAATCTGGAACGACACGCTGAACAATGGAGATCGCGCCGAGCATGAACCGCCGATCATCGAGCCGAACCCGCTCGTCCGCAGGAGTACCCGGAAGCACCCTGTATTGCAGGGCATCGTCGACCACTCCAACGCTCACTCCGCCGACGTAGGCCCGATCGACCGCAGCGCGTTTCGTCTCGCCCGGATACCTGCGGATCAGCTCGACGCCGGTCCAACCCACTTCGCACCCCTTGCCACTCACTATAGAAGTGCGGACGGCCAATGCCCTCTGAGCTTCCCCGGACTGAAACCAGGATCAGGTGTCCAACAAAGTGGGTCAACTGCAACTTCAAAATTTGACGTGTCTTCGCCACTCTCCGATCTGCTCCTCCGTCAAGCTCGTTGGAAGCTGCCGCAAGTATTCCGATGCGAACTCCGCGCGATCCGCGAGGTCTGGAGGTTCCCCGGAGTCATCGGGATTCATGTGCAGGAACTGATTTCGCCACCTCGTTAGTTCTGAGAGTTCAATGACCCATTCGGGCGCGATTAAGGGGCGCAGCAGCGACAGTGTGCCGCCCATGCTGAGAAGCAGACGGGTGAAAGGCCAGAGCGCCTCGAAGGCATCATCAAGTGCGCTCTCAAGGTCGATGAGAGCCGCCAACGGCTGCCCGACCACCGAACCGGCTTCAGCCGACGGGGTGCGTTGTGACCGCAAGTAGGCCTCGGTCTCGCCAATCAAGATGTCTACATCTGGGTCGATTGAGTCCAATGCCAGACCAGTGTGGAGTGTCTCAATGTGCGTTTGCACCTCAGCCGCATCGACACCGTCGGAGTCGAGTGCAAGCATCGCGCGCAGACGATCCAACAGCGTAAGCATTCGGTCGTCATGGCCAAACTCGCCACTCAGAACGAGTTCGCTCGGAGAGCGGCCGATTGGCGTCGGCGCCTCGATTCCGAAGAGATTGAGAAACAAGCGACGTGCAAGGCGCCCGTACCAATCCACACTCTTGCGCTCTACAGTTAGGCCAGCGCCGCCGTGGTATAGATCGTTCCGAAGCTGATGGAAGAACATGAGTAGGTCCACACGAACGTCCTGCAACAGTTCTTCCGACTCAGCTCGGACCCGTGTGAGTAGTTCGTAGAAGCCGGTCGCCGCGCTAAGGCCTTTTGCAGGTTTGCCGGGCAGAGTTAGAAACACCCGCGCCATGACCTCGACGGCGTTGTCGGTGGCGATCAACGCAATGCGGCGGTTGGTGTCGCTGTCGGGGCGCGCTAACAATTCGAGCGCATGCGTTACGAGTTCCGCTGACCCTTGCGTCCACGGCATTACCTCATCCTGGTCAAGCTCCTGATGATTCACGAGAGAACCCTCGATCGGTCGGTCCCGCGTAGTCACCGGCGCGCGAGTCTCAACCTCTAGACCGCGCCAGCTTCGCGAGAGATTCCTTCGCTTCGCCGATTTCAGTGTCTCAGCCCCTACGTACGGTTGGCGGTGCTGGTCGCTCCCGGACGGGAGGTCGCAGCAGGAGGACATCATGGAAGATCACCTGGGCG
>JADGOT010000340.1 GCA_017882805.1 Glaciihabitans sp.
ACGTGTTTCGCGCCCCGACATGTCTACCGCTGCGCCACCTCGTCGTACATGTCTTCCAGCAGCGCGGTCTGTCGATTGATGTCGAACTCCCTAATCACCCTCAGGCGGCCCGCGTTACCCATGCGTTGGGCCAGACCCGGGTCGGTCAGGAGCGTCTCGAGACGGTCCGAGAGCCCCTGGACATCACCCTCGTCTGCAAGAAGTCCGGTGACCCCGTCCAAGACAGCCTCCGGAACGCCGCCGTGACGGTACGCGGCAACGGGCAAGCCAGCCCGTGCGGCCTCCAAGAAGACCATGCCGAAACCCTCGGCGTCACCGTCGGGCGCGGTCTTCGACGGACCGCAGAAGATGGCGCTTCGGCTCAGCGCCGCAGCCACTTCGGACGGCGATTTCGGACCCAGGAATTCGACGTCGATGTCGTGGCGACGGCTTAGCGCGCCGAGCGACTCGCGGAGGTGCCCGCCGCCGATGATACGAACTGGTGTAGCTCGCCGCAGCGGCTCGGGCAACGCAGCGACCGCATCGAAGAGATCCTCGACGCCCTTCTTTTCGACCAGCCGACCGACGAAGGTGATGCCGGACCGGGAGACTTCGCCAGCGACGGGCGCCGCTTCGGCCGGAATACCGATGCGGTGAATCCGAATCTTCTGTTCCGGTGCCCCGAGTTCGGCGAGCCTTCCCGCAATGAAATCCGAAACCGCGATCAGTCTGGTCGCATAGTCGAATACCTCCGACAACTTCCGCCGGTAGCGCTCGCCGGCGCGAGTCGGAAGCAGGCGACTTGTGATGTCATAGCCATGAAATGTAACGAGAAGCGGGAGGGCGTTGCGCCGCGCGAGCGGTAGCGCGGACACCGCATCGGTGCCGAAATGTGCGTGAACGAGCCGGGCCCCTGACTGCTGGAGCGCGCGATCGTAGTTACGACCGAAGATCGCCACCGCCAACCCAGCCGCCGACAGCGTGTAGCGCACCGGGATGTGACCGGCGAACGGCGCGAGATCCGGTGGCGGGCCGAGTGGGGACGGCGAAGTGCCGACCGCTAGCCGTAGGGGACGCCAGCGATGCATGGCCTGAACCTGGTTCAGGATGAACGTCTCCGATGCCGGCAGCCAGACGGTCCGCCACACCGCGACCGTCGGGCGCCCATCCCGCGACGAAAGCGAGGGCGGATCGGACTGCACCGTCACGCCGGCGCCTTGGCCCGTCGCAGAAGCCTGAAGATCTCCGAAAACGTCGGGCGTGCGACCAGCCTCAAAGCAACCAGGTAGCCAGCAGACCCCGCGAGGATTTGGAGTATCAGCCGGATGACCGGCGAAGCGATCACGTTGCGAGTGAGGAAGAACGTCACGAGTACCGCTGTAGCCTCGATCACCAAGCTGATCGCCACCGGCGCGAGAGCCCGGCTGATTGCGCGCAGTGTCTCCCCGATCAGGTGCAGTGGGATGAGCAGCATGATCGGCAGAAGCGCCCAGCCACGAACGAACACTGCCCAGCACATTCCCAGGGCCCCCCAATGGATGCCGATGGCGAATGCGATCAGGGTCAGCGCCGTGAACAGGATGTTCCATCTGAACATAAGGCCTGTTCGCCCGGTGACCTGGAAAAGGGAACCCACAGTGCCAGCGAAGATCTGCTGAACGCCGGCCACGGACAGGATCGCAACCATCGGAATCATCGGCGACCACCGCGGCCCGAAGACCACCAGCACGAAATCATGGCTGCAGCTCGCAGCACCTGCAGCCAGTGGTGCACAGATAGCGCTGGAAAGAACAAGGGACTTACGGTGTGCGGCAACAAGACCTGCCGCGTCGTCACGGAGCTTGGCAAGAGCCGGGAACAGCACCCTTCCAATCACCGTCTGGATCTGCCAGACCGGCAGCAACATGATCAGATAGGCGCGGCTGTAGAAGCCCAGCGCCGCCGGGGTCGAGAACCGGCCAAGTAGAATGTCGTCAGAATTACGCGTGAAGTAGTTGACGAAATTGAACCCGACCAAGCCTCGGCTGTAGCTCCAGATCTCGCGCAGGGCTGGCTTCGAGATGAATGAGTGCGGACGGTATCGAGTCACCCAACCGTAGAGCACCGAAGATGCCGTGACATTCACGAGGGGAACTAACACGACCGCATACGCCCCTGCACCCAAGAGTGCAGCAATGACACCGACGCCCCAGCCCAGGCAGGCGGCCACGACCTCGGCGACGGCAGCGGGGCGCAAGTTGAGTTCGCGCTCCAATATCGCCAAGGGAACCACCGTCAAGGCGAGTGTATACGTCACACTCGCAACCAAGAACAATCCGACCAATCGGGGTTGGTGATAGAAAACGGATAGCGGCCACGCCAGCCCCGCGACCACCAGCGTCAGCGCGAAGCCAACCAGCGCATTAACCCAGAATGCGGTATCCAGCTTTTCGCGAGTCAATTCCCGGCCGTGCACCAAGACTGCGCCCAAGCCGAGGTCGCTCAGCAACAACGCAAAGTTGCTGACCACCAGCACCAACGCCGCCAGCCCGAAATCCGAAGGCAGCACCAAGCGAGCCAGGCAGACAGTGCCTGCGAACTGGACCACCTGAACCACGGCTCGCGACGCGGCACTCCACTTCACGGCGCCAACGGCTCGGTCACGCAAATCCGAGCGAGCCTCGCCAGGCGACAACACGCCGGGATCAGAGCTCACGGTCAACCTTATTCATCCATGCCGACCTTCGTGAACACAGCCGCGATGAGCGACTCCGCGATACATACTGCGCAGGCCGCAAGGGCGACGACCCCACGGCCCCAGCGGTATCGTACCCGTGGTTTGCGCACGGCGCCCCGGGCGCAACCGATGGTATCGTCGGTTGCGTGCCTGGGTTGAATGTCGTCTTGGTTTCCTCGGGTACGACTCTCGGCCAAGTCGTAAGTGATATCGAATTCGAGGGAATGCTTACGGACGCGCAAGTCCAGGTCACTCGAATTACGCCGAACTTTCCGCGGTTTGCGCAGCGAGTGGACATTATCCAGCTGATCGACCTGGTCGAGGCGTGGACGCTCGCCAAGACGCTGCGTCGCTACCTTCGTCAGAACCATCCGGACGCGATCATATTCGCCACCACGACTGCGACACTGCTGCAGCCGAAAGCCGTGCTGCGGCGATCGGTATTGCGATTCGACGCACTGGCGTGCGAGAACCGGACGGGCCACTTCAGCGGCATCTCCCGGCGTCTCGAGCGACGCGCTCAGCGCTATGTCAGGGGGCTCATGCCATGGTCCTCGACCCTCTCGCCAGGCCTCGGCCGAGTCGCCTTCTTGGATCGGGCTGCCATTGTGATTGCGATGCCTCCGCCGCTGTATCCCACCATCCTCGACGACACGGCGCGACAACGTGGGCGAGTTCTGTGCTACGCGTCGAACCCCCGCAAGAAAGGGCTCGACACAATGGTCCGCGCGTGGGCAGAACTCGACCGCCCGCGCCCAGCCACGCTGGTGGTAGTCGGGGTGGAACCTGCGCGAGCGAAGAAGTTCCTGCACAACCGAGGCATCGATGTCCCTGGTGGCGTCGAGTTCCACGGCAACCTTTCCCAGGCCGCGTTCCACGACCAACTTCGCCGCGCTGACGTCTACCTTGCCGCCTCGCGCTACGAGGACTTCGGAATCGCGCAGCTCGAGGCAGTCAACCTGGGTGCCGTCCTGGTAACCACGAACTCGGGCGGACCGTTCGAAGCCCGAGCGATGCTCCAGACGGTCGATCCCGCGCTCATCGCAGATCAGCCAACCGCGTCCAGTCTTGCTTCGAGCATGAAGTATGCACTCGACATGTCTGCGCCCGCACGCGCGGAATGCGTCCGCGAGTGCCGGACGATGCTCGATCCGTTCATGCGGAATGTCTTGGTGGACCGGATCAAAAGCAAACTGCGGCCCGTACTCGAGGAACTGCGCTGATATCTGCGACACGTCATCCCCGCGGCTTGTTCTGCGCTGCCGCGGGATCGCTCAGGCGATTCCTTCTGAGATCGAATGCGGCAGATAGTCGGCTGCCACCACAACCTCGATAGGCTGCTGGTCACGTGCGAATTCGCGGATGTTCTTCGCACGGGTGCGCTCAGCGAAGATCGTCTTGAGCACCCGGAATCCGTCGCTGATCGCATTGAGGTTGCTGACCCCGTGCACGCGGCACTTCTCGACGCTCGGCACCTCGACGACGTTCAGCTTCGCTGCCGTGATGCGGCAGTTGAGCAGGGTCTCGATCTCGAACCCGTCGCCCCACAGCATCGTGTCCGGACTCATCGCCACAACAGTGGACGAGGGCAGGTCGACTTCGTCCAGGACGTCCGCCCAGAACGCGTTGTAGCCGTAGCACAGGTCGGTGTAGCGGCTCTTCAGCATCAGGTTCGCGATCGCGTTGAGACCGCGGTTGCCGGCAGACCGGAACCGGGTGATGTCCTCGCTGCCGCCGCCCGGGCAGAACCGACTGCCCTTCGCGAAGTCCACGCCGGACATCAGCACCTCGACGAAGCGCGGGATCTCGGCCGGATCGGCGGAGCCGTCCGCATCGAACATCACGATCACGTCGCCGGTCGCCGCCTCGAACCCGCACGCGAGCGCGTTGCCCTTGCCGCGACGGGTCTGGCGAACGATCTTGATGTTGGGCATGAGCCGTCGAGCGACCTCGACCGTGTCATCGACGGAGTTGCCGTCGACCAGTACGACCTCGTGCACCTGCGGCAGTCTAGGGAGCACCAGCTCCAGATTTCGCGCCTCGTTCATCGCTGGAATCACGATGGACACGCGTGGGTCAACGACCCCCCGATCGTTGCGCATCAGCAGTTCCCCCCGAAACGCTGTAGATATCGAACCGCGATGGTAACGCTCGCGGCTTCGTTCACGCTAACGGTGTTTTGTTTCTCGAAAATTTCCGTGCTAGTTGATCCATTTGGTGACCCGTGAGCGCAGCCGGTACTGCCCGGACCACCAGAATCTTGCCCGCAGCGTGTCGGCGGCGCCCGATGGCTGACTCCCCCGACGATCGGAATTCTAGAGTGAACACGGCCGGTTGTCGCAACAGGGCATCCGAGCGCGCGCAGCCGGGCGTGTCGTCCGCGGGATCCGGCCCGACGATCACGCTGCGCAGCCGGGCAGTGGCTGCAGATGGGCGCCGTCCGGCGCCGTTGCGAACCTGTCAGGAGCGCGGCGCGGGCATCTTGGTCCA
>JADGOT010000341.1 GCA_017882805.1 Glaciihabitans sp.
AAGTTCAACGCCGTCTGCGCCGAGGCGCCCGCCGCGACACCCGGGGCGGTGAACGGCAACCCGAACTCCACCTGAACCCTCACCGGCACCATCGCCCGCTTCCACAACGAGGACACCACCGTCGCGGTCACCTTCCCTGCCATCGCCTCGAAGGATGCGTTTCTGCGACGCATCGATGATGCGGAAACCCCTGCTCCTTCGTGGCGCGCTCGAGCGCGCCGAGGGGCTTCCCGGACCGGCCGACAGCCAATACCAATAGCACCTCGCTCACGCTCACGCCCACCGAGCGCGCGGGACCCGGCGAACCTGATCGAGCGGTCGGCCTGGTCAACTGTGCCCCAACCCGTGCTTCGGCGGCTTCTCGTCCAACGCATGGAGGAGATCCACCATTTGCTTCGAGGGCTGCTTGAAGGTGTTTTCCTTCCTCTCCTGCAGGACAGATGCCTGTAGGAGAGACGGCGGCCAGGTCGCACCGCACTTCAGGCAGAAGGGCGAGTCGCTCCTCCGGGGCTTTTTGCATTTCGCGCAGACCACAGGGTTGAAGCATTTCCCGCAGTAGCTTTGCTCGTCGGATCGTAGGGCATTTGGTCGAACGGGCAGCGCTCCGTTGCCCGACCTAGATCCGGCAGCATCGTCTCGGTTTCGAGGACTGGAGCCTCGTCCGGGTCGAGAACCTGACCGATACCGCGGATGTACAGAACCGGCAACCCGAAGGATGCGAACAATTCCGCGTCCCGGCGTCCTGCCCTTGCTGCGCTCCGGGCTGCGTTGAGCGCGGCCTCCACCGAGTGGCGCTCGACCAGTTCGGCGTGGAATGCGCGGGCGACGGCACTGCCGATACGGTTCTCGATCGCGTAATGCATGGCGACGACAGCCGGAATATTTCGCTGCGACACCCACTGTGCAACACCTGCCACGACCTGGTAGGTCGTCGATGGGCCGGTCTGCGCGCTCTCGCATGCCTGCAGGAAAACGAGCCGGAGGGAATCGTGGCCCTCGACTGCGGAAGCGAATTCGATATCGTCGATCCATTCCACCCTGGCCATGTCATTGGTGAAAGCTAAGCGACCGCCTGACTCCGTATGTTCGCCATGTCCGACGAAATGCACCACGTGCGGCTTAAAATTCGCGACCTCATACTTGAATTCGTCGAAGAGCACCACTTTCGCTTCGCGATCTGCCGGGAGCACCTTCAGCTCGACGCGCAATGCGGTATCGTCCAAGTTCTCTAGGTCATCCCGCAGGGCGTCGGACTCGATAGGGCCGAAGCCGGAGTCGGCCGGCCAGTCGGGATTCGGAGCCACGAGGAGAATCTTCAACGGCGGCCGTAGAGGCTGACGCTTCCAGTCGATGTCTGCTAGCGCCAGGAATCGGGTGAGTACGATTCTGGCCCGGTGAGCGAGGAAGAAGCCGCCGAGCGACTCGCGTTCCCGTTGAGGGTGATAGAGATACTCCCACGGCCAGGTAGCGAGTTCAGCCGTCGGGTTGTCGAACTGAAACGCGACCCGGAGGAGCTTGTCGCTCTGCTCGTCGTCGCCGCGCTCCGTGTCGCGGATGGCGTCCCGCAATGCCCGGCCGAAGTCGTTGTAGCCCTGACCGTCACCTGTGTAGAAGAGGGTGGCGAACAGGTTTTCGCCCATGCACTGCAGGTCTTCCCGGTCGCGGAGTAGGTCTTTGCGTAATAGTCGGATCTGCATCTCGATCGTCCTACGCCGTATGTCGGCGATGGAGAGCGGCCGCGTGGCGAACTCCATTACGTCGTGTGCCTGGCCCGTGGGTGTGTAGCGGACGGTGATGGTCTCGCCATGCGAGATGATGATGCGGAACTCGGCGAACTCGGCAATCATCGTCGACACAACATGTCACGTGTTGCGAGTGATGTCGCGGTAATGAGCGTCGGCGCGCATTGGCGCACCTTTCTTGAAGAACGTGGAGAGGATTCGTGGAAGTTGCTCGATGGTGTTCCGAGTGCGATCGGTCAAGAAGTTGTAGTTGCGGTAGGCCTGCAAAGCGGCGTCGACGTCAACGTTCGACGTTGCACGAGGTACCTGCGTGATGATGATGAGCCGCGGGGCGTCGTCCTGAAGGATCCTGACACCGTCTAGCCTCCAGAACACCTTTTCCAACCCAGCTGGCGAGTGGTCGATCTCCGCTCGCCTGAGCCGATACTCGAACGGACCGATCCCGAGCCGCACTTCCCCGGCGGCCTTGGCGCCAGCTGCAGCAGATGCAGTGGCAGGGCCCAGCGGCATTTCCGGCACCCGGGCCTCGAACTGCAGTTCAGAGGTGAGCGAGACCATCAACTGTTGGTCGACGCGGGCGAACTCCCGTAACTGGCGGTTGGGGAAGATTTGAAGGGCCCGCGGCCTCAGCTCGGGCCGGTCGCGGTCGGCGGCATTGAACTCGACCGCGACCTCCAACCGGTCGAACGACCAGCCGTAACGCGGGAACAGGTGTATCGGAAGCTCGACAAAATAGAAGCGGTAGTGGCGGGACAGTTGCTGGAAGCCCTCGGGTAGTCGACCGTCCCGCCGCTCGAAATCCGCATCGGTGATCTCATAGACCAGCGGAGCCGCCGCGAATTCGGCGGTGTCTTCCTGCAATTCGCGGGCGAGATCACCGATCGACGTCCCGGCCGCACTTCCCTGCCCCATGTGTCCACCGAGGGCGTCCAGCTTCGTTGCGGCCGTCGCGAGCACCTGGGAACGGTCCAGGCCACCCATGTCGACGCTAAAATTCATCTCGTCCACGCCGATCCTCCTGCCCTCTTAACCACACGAAGACCGAGCCGAACGCAGCCGCGTCCGGACTGGCTGTCGAGAACAGAATGCGATGCGCGGTCGATTTTGGGCAGATCATCTCACGTGAAGTTCATGACTAAGTAGACGACGAGCGCTATCAGGGCGATGAGACCGAGGGCGACGAGCAGATGGATATTGCGCATGCGCCTCCTCCAGGTTAACTAGGCCGCCGGTCACACTCCTGTGCCACCCGACTGATGTCATAGGGCACAATGCCACGTAGCCTATTTTGGTCATGCGGCTCGGGGTGCGATGGTCTGGATTGTGATGGTCGGTGGTCCGTTGTGGCGGATGCTGGCTGGCCGGCGCGTTTGATGGCTCTGGGGGCAGGTTCGGTGTCGGCGTTTCGGTAGTTTCTTGCGGGTGATCATCGCTGATGAGCTGATGAACTCTGGCAGGGCGTTGTTCCAGTCGTCAGGGGGGAAAGCCGCCGTACCGGTGGCGGTACGGCGGATCGTGCGCAGGGTGCGGGTGTAACTGACCCGGTCGGGGTCTATTTCGGCGGCGCGGCTGATCAGGACCGCGATGGCGTCGTGCAC
>JADGOT010000342.1 GCA_017882805.1 Glaciihabitans sp.
CCGCCGTGAGCGCAGGAAGATAACTCGCCAGCGGGTTGTCTGGTTTCGTCCTGGTGTACGCCGTAACGAGCTGCAGCATGTCGCTCGTGCCACTACAGAATCCGATGATGCCCGCCGTATAGCCGCGTCCATCGTGGATGTCCTCGATGTACGCGAACTGAGCCTTCCAATCGAGTGAGGAGTTCTCCGCGCTGGACACGAGTTCCATCGCGATCTCCTTCTTGGCCGGTGCGTCGAGGCCGAGGCTCTTTGGCGCACCCGTCGACGGACTTCCCGATGAGCATCCACTTAGGAACAGCGCCGCCAGAACCAGCAGGGCGACGCGCTTCACGACAGCTCGCGGATGGCCTGGTCGAGGCTTGCGGCCGGCGCCGCGGCGCTCTCCAGTGCGAGCAGCGCGGCGCCCACAATCGGGGGAGCAGTCACGTGGCTGATCACCGCCTTCGGTGCCCTCCTCCGCAGCTCGGACTCCAGTGCGACCCAGAGCCGCTCGTGGCGATTCGCCAGGATGCCGCCACCGAGCACTACCGGGACTTCGGAGTCCAGAAGGTCCAGCCGCTCGAGGCAGGAGATCGCCATAATGGCGATCTCCGAGCCCTGCCGATCGACGAGACTGCCAGCGATGGCGTCTCCGTCGTCCGAGTGCTGGAAAACCAAAGGAGCCAGGAGCCCGAGATCGCCGTACGCGATTCGACCGAGATGGATGCCCTCGGTCACTTCGGCAACCGTTGCGAGTCCAAAGACGCCGGGAATCGCTGCGGTGAGTGAGGTCGAGGGCCCCCGCCGATCGGTATCCCGAGCAGCATGCCAGATTGCGGACTCGCCGAGTCCGGTGCCGCCACCCCAGTCGCCCGAGATCGTGCCGAGCGCGGCAAACCGCGCCACTGCGCCATCCGCTCGCCGGCCGAGCGCGTTGATGCCCGTGCCGCAGACCACCGCAACGGCGTTGTCAGCCGACGTTCCGCTGCGAATGAGCGCGTAGAGGTCGTTATCGACCACGGTCGTATCGTTTGACCACGCCACAGTGGTGACTGCCGTGGCGAAGATTTGTACTTCACTGGGCAGGTCGAGGCCAGACAGGTAGATGTTGGCCTGGGCGACGGGATGACCGCTGGCCACCTCTCGCACGAGTTCATCAATCTGCGCGACGGCCGCCTCGACTCCGATGAAATGCGGGCTGGTGCCCGGTCCGGCGGCGCGACCGACGACTCGACCATCGAGTGTCAGCGCGATGGCATCCGTCTTCGAACCGCCGCCGTCGACCGCAACGACGACAGGCGTGGCTACTTCGCCCACGTGAGGTGCTCCCTGTTCGCGGCGAGGAGAAGGTCGGTGAGCTTGTCGGCGCGATCGTACTGGAGCACGAGTGGATGGGCCTGCATGGCGCGAAGCACCCTGTCCCGGCCGCCGTTGATCGCGGCATCGAGAGCAAGTCGCTCGTAGCCGGCGACAGCACTCACCAAGCCGCGGATGTCATCGTCGAGGGGCTCGACCGCAATCGCGGTCACGCCCGCCGCGCCCACGGTCGCGGGGACCTCGATCACGTGATCGTCCGGCAGAAACGGCAGGATGCCGTCATTTCGCAGGTTCACTACCTGTAGGTCGCCGCGATCCGACGTCAGCGAGGCGAGCAGGTCGACGGCGGCGTCCGAGTAGAACGCGCCGCCACGCTTGCTCAGCTCGTCGGGCTTGGTGTTGACGGATTCGTCCGCGTACTTCGCGAGCAGCATCCGCTCCACCTCCTGAACCTCGTCAGCCCGCGTGGGGGCACCGAGCTGCTCGTGCAGCACCTCGTCGTGAGAGTAGTAGTAGCGCAGGTAATAGGACGGGACCACGCCGAGCAGCTCGAGGAGGTGGGTTGGCAGTTCGACCTCGTCGGCGAGTTCGGTCACTCGCTCGAACATTTCGGGTAGCCGGTCCACGCCGTCAACCCAGACGTTGCGCTCCCAGGTGAGATGGTTGAGCCCGACGTGGCCGAGGCTCACCCGGGCCGGCTCGACTCCGAATCGGGTCGCGAACTCGCGCTGGAATCCGATCGCCACATTGCACAACCCGATCGCGCGATGGCCGGCCTGGAGGAGTGCCCGAGTGACGATGCCGACGGGGTTGGTGAAGTCGATGATCCACGCGTCCGGCTTCGCATGTGTGCGCACTGCCTCGGCGACGTTCAGCACCACGGGAACCGTACGTAACGCCTTCGCGAAGCCGCCGGGCCCGGTGGTTTCCTGGCCGATGCAGCCGACCTCGTGCGGCCAGGTCTCATCGCCGCGACGGGCATCCTGCCCGCCGATCCGCAGCTGAAACAACACCGCGTCGGCGTCGGACACTCCGGCGATGAGGTCGGTGGTCGCGTGCACCGTCGCCGGGTGCCCAGCGTGGGCGAGCATCCGGCGCGAGACGCCAGCGACCAGTTCGAGACGGTGCACGTCGGGGTCGACGAGCCAGATCTCCTCGATCGGCAGTAGATCGCGCAGGCGCGCAAAGCCGTCCATGAGTTCGGGGGTGTAGGTCGAGCCGCCACCGACGATGGTGAGTTTCATGCTTAGCCCTTGACTCCTGTCAGAGTGATTCCCTCGACGAAGACTTTCTGCGCGAAGA
>JADGOT010000343.1 GCA_017882805.1 Glaciihabitans sp.
CCGCCTCAATCAGCGGGATGACCTCGACCGCCGCGAAACTGGTCTGGCGCTTGCCCGCGGAGTTGAACGGGCTCATGCGAACGAGGCGATGAGTGCCGGCTTCAACGCTCAGAGTTCCGAAGGCGTACGGCGCATCGATCTCGAAGGTCGCCGACTTGATGCCCGCTTCTTCGGCATAGCTGGTGTCCATAATGGTGACCGGAAACTTGTGCTGCTCGGCCCAGCGCACGTACATGCGGAACAGCATGTCGGCAAAGTCGGACGCATCCACTCCGCCGGCGCCAGCTCGAATAGTGATGACGGCGGGATGATCGTCGAACTCCCCGTTAAGCAGCGTCTGCACCTCGAGGTCGCCCAGTAGTTTCTGGATGCTGAGCAGCTCCGCTCGTGCCTCCGCCGCCGCCTCGGCATCCGCCTCGGAGTTGGCCAGCTCGACCATCACCTCGAGGTCGTCGAGGCGGAGTTGGATGCTGTCGATCCTGGCCAACTCGGACTGCCGATGACTCAGCGCGCTAGTGATCTTTTGGGCGTTATCGGTGTCATCCCAAAGGTCGGGCGCCCCCGCCTGCTCGCTGAGGCTCGCGATGTCAGCCTGCAAGCGTTCGACGCCGATGACCGATCGGATGTCCGCGAAGGTCGAGCGGAGCGCGGCAATATCCGCGGAGAAATCGAGCTCGTCCATATCGGCGTCTAGCCTACCGGGGGCGCGTACTCTTGATTATCGATGAGTACCGACGAACTCCCCTTCCGGTGGAGATCAATCGCACTCCCCGCCTTTTTGCCGACTCTTCTGTTTTCGATCGGCGAGGGTGCCATCATCCCGATCATTCCGACCGTCGCGCACAGTATGGGCGCGACGCTTGCGATCGCGGGGTTGATCGCCTCGATGGTCATGGTTGGCGAGGTCTTTGGAGACATCCCGAGTGGATGGCTCGTTGCCCGAATCGGTGAACGCACCGCCATGATCGGCGGGGCGTTCGTCGCCGTTATCGGACTCGCGATCGCAGTCTTCGCGCCGAATCCGCTCGTGCTTGGGATCGGCATCCTGCTGGTCGGGCTCGCGACCGCCGTCTTCGCTCTCGCTCGCCATGCCTTCATGACCAGTTTCGTGCCGCAGCGGGTTCGCGCCCGAGCCCTTTCGACCCTGGGTGGAACTTTTCGGGCCGGGTACTTCGTTGGGCCGTTTCTCGCGGCGGGTGTCATCGCTGTCACGGGCAGCACGACGGCCGTGTTCTGGGTCGACATTGTGGGCTGCTTCAGCGCTGCCATCGTGCTGCTGATTGTCGCCGATCCGTCCGCCGCGCTCGGAGCCGCCCGCGACGCACACGTTGCCTCCGCGAAACTGGATGCCGGACGTCAGGAAGTCGCTGACGAGGCGCGCGGACTGTTCAGCACCATTCGGTCCAACCGCGGCGTGCTGGCGAAGCTCGGTACCGGCGCCGCACTCATCGGGGCGCTCCGAGCGAGCCGGCAGGTCATCCTGCCGCTGTGGGCGGTCAGCATTGCGGTCAGCGACTCCAACACGGCCCTCATCATCGGAATCGCGGGCGGCATCGACTTCGCTCTGTTCTACACCAGCGGCTGGATCATGGACCGCTTCGGTCGGCTCGCGAGCGCCCTTCCGTCGATGATCGGGCTCGGCCTCTCCCACCTGTTGCTGGCGGTGAGCTTTGCACTGTCAAACCAGTTCGTCTGGTTCGTCGTGGTCGCGATGGTGATGTCACTCGCCAATGGGATCGGCAGCGGCATCCTGATGACGCTCGGGGCGGATCTCGCCGACAAGAGAAACCCCGCCCCGTTTCTCGGAGCGTGGCGATTCACCGCCGATGTCGGCAGTGCCACAGCCCCGCTGCTTGTCTCCCTCATCACCGGGGTTGCGACACTTGCACTTGCCAGCGGCGTGATGGGTGTGCTCGGTCTAGTGGGGGCGGGACTCCTGCTGCGCTACTTGCCGCGCTACGTGCCGCGACCGCTCAAATCCTGACGGACTGGTCGGCCACGGTTCGCCCACCAACCTCGACAAATCCGTCGGCGAGCAGGGTGGTGTGCAGGCGACTCCCGAGCCCCTGCGTGATCTCAAGATCTCGACCGAGTCGCACTGTGACCGCAACAGCCGCAGCGCCGGTCGCCTGGTCCTCCGCGATGCCCAGCACAGGAGCGAATGAACGGGACCGCAGTGCACCAGCATTCTCATCGATCCACGAGTACGCATAGTTGTGTCCCTCGGTGAAGTCACTCGGCACCAAGGAGTCGACATCCGCCGGAGTCGCGAGCGGCACCCACCTGAATGGGCTGGCCCACGCGGCGTTGCCAGTGATCCAGGTGAGGTCCCCGTCGTACCGAACGGCTACATCCCCTGCCATCTCGGCGAGCACTCGCACCGGGGTGCCGTTCTGTGACAGCCACCACGCGGTGCCCACGCTGGGATGACCAGCGAAGGGCAGTTCCTTGACCGGAGTGAATATGCGCATGACCGCGACCCCATCGGTCACCCCATCGATGAATACCGTCTCGCTGAACCCGACCTTTGCGGCGAGCGCCTGCTCGTGTCCCCGCGTCGCCGCCGACGACCAGACGATGCCGAGCTTGTTGCCCAGCTCCCCAGATTCGGTCGTGAAAACCCTGACTACATTGACTTCGATCGATTCGCTCACGTTCTCCAGAGTGTCGGTAGCCCGCGGAATCGACAAGGCTCCAATCAAGAGCGAGTGGCTTGAAATGGCCCGCTAGGGCAGGTCGAGCGAGGACTTTCCGAACTTGTCCTGAAGGAACCGGCTCTGGTCACCGAGGGCGTCGAGGTCTTTCGAGTAGACGGCCGCTCGAATCTTTGTTGCCTCGGTCATGAGAAGCGTGAGCTGATCGAGTAGTTCGTCGTGCGCGCTCTTCTTGCCCGCAACCCGCGCGGTGAGCGCGTACGTGGCCGGGATATTGAGGTAGGTCTGGAGTGAGGTAGGCAGATAGTCGACGATCATCTGCTGCACGACGTGCCCCTGATCCGGGGCAGCCAGCAGGTCGTCCCACTTGGTGACGATCTCGTCGAGCACATCCAGAAGGTCGCCGAGGGGCTTCACGACGTCCGCACCGAGACGCCCGGACCCCGTCCTCATCGTCTTGCGCAGCGCACCCAGTTGGGCCTTCAAGTCATCCGCCGAGGCACTCTCACCGAGCGCGAGTGTGAGGTTCAGGCGATCGCGTGGCCAGAGCAGCGCGCCGACGCCATACGCCGCGATGACGATAACCGGCCAGAACGCGCCGAGCCCGAC
>JADGOT010000344.1 GCA_017882805.1 Glaciihabitans sp.
CGGGTGAATCCCACCGATCCGACTGACGTTGCCTACGATCTTCATTCGGATGTGCCCAGCGAGACAGCGGCTGTCCCTTTGGCTCCCGGTGAGACCGCCGCGACCAAGGATGGCGCGCAAATCATTGTGCAAAGCGATGATGGTACCGAGGGGGCCCTGACTACACATCTCGGCAAGCTCACCGCGGCTCAGGTGTTGGCCCAGGGCTTGCCCTGCACCGTTGATGTGCTCGCTGTTATTCCGCTCGACCAGACCAACGCCAAGGGCCAGCTCATCACCGGCCTCATCCTGAATGTGCACCGCGCCGGCAAGGCGGACGTGCAGGCCCAGATCGGAACCTTTGTGCCACCCGAGTTCACCGCCCGGGTTGTCATGGGCGCGACGCTCCCGGCGAAGTACACGGCCGGACTCGACAGCGGCGAGGATTCGGTCGTACCCGACTGGGACGCGATCAAGGCATAACCGCCCACCGAGGGGGTGTTAGCGGGAGGCCTCGAGTAGTCGGGTCAACGCATCACGCGTGGCTTCGAGTTCGGCGACAGGCATCCCAAGCCGTTCAACGATCTGGGCGGGAACACCCTCTGCCCGGGACCGCAGCGCCCGACCGGCGACGGTGAGCTCGACGTCGAGCGAACGCTCGTCATCCACCTTGCGGCTACGGGTGATCAGCCCGGCAGCCTCGAGGCGTTTGAGCAGTGGTGACAGAGGCGCCGGTTCGAGAGCCAGAGCCTCACCGATGTTCCGGACGGTGCGTGGGCTGCTCTCCCACAGCGCGAGCATCACCAGGTATTGCGGATGGGTGAGACCGAGCGGCTCAAGCACCGGACGATAGAGGCCGATGACCGAACGGGATGCCGCCGCGAGGGCGAAGCAGACCTGGCGATCGAGGGCCAGGGCGTCAACTGCGGGCATGTCTCCAGCATAAGGGGTACGCTAACAATTAGTACACTAACGAATTACTGATGAAGGAATTGTCGTGAACGAAAAGCTGTCCTGGGCGGATCGACTAAACCGGGCGCTGTTCCCGTACCTCGGCCCACCCGAGCTCGGACCGTACGACGAGCCCCCACTTCCACCGACAGGCCCAAAGGCATGCCCTATCTGCGGTGCCCGGATGGATACCCACACGATCGAACGCGGCGAAGGTCACACCCCCACACGCATCCACTGCCCGGTCAGCAAGGCGTACGCGCGCCCGGAACTACCCGAGCAGTAATTGCTGCAGTTCCGCTGGCGTGTGGGCAACCGCAATGCTGCCGACCTGCTCGGTAGCGGATCCGTAGCCCCAGTCCACGAAGATGGTCGGCACGTTATTGGCCGCTGCCCCCTCGATGTCGTGTTCACGGTCGCCCACGAGCACGGGTCGCGACAGGTCTGCCCCGAACGCGGCGAGACGAACCAATGCCTCGGCGACAACATCCTCTTTCGAGCTGCGCACCTCGTCGTCTGAGGCACCCGTGATGATGTCGAACTCGCCGAGAAGACCGAAGTGGCTGAGGATGAGAGTGGCGGGCGTCTCGGGCTTCGAGGTCGCTAACGAGATTGGGATCCCAGCCGCGTGAACCGCTCGCAAAACCGCGGGCACTCCCGGAAAAACGCTCGAGTCGAACGCACCGATTTCAAGGTACCGCGGACGATAGATGGCGAGAGCCTCTGCCGCCTCACCGAGCGACAGCCCGGCGCGATCGCGGAACGAGTCGAGGATGGGCGGCCCGACGTAGGCGAGGAGGTCGGACGGAGAGGGCACCGGGATACCCATCGTTTCGAAGGTATAGGCCAGCGTCGCGGTAATTCCTGGCGCCGAGTCGATGATGGTGCCATCGAGGTCGAACAGGATGCTCGTGAACGGTGCGATCATCAGAACAGCCTCTGGTGTGAGTCGTCGAGTCCGCGCATCGCGTCGTAGTCGAGCAACAGGCAGCGGATGCCGCGGTCTTCGGCAAGCGTGCGCGCCTGCGGCTTGATCTCCTGCGCCGCGAAAACGCCCCTGACGGGCTGCAGTAGTGGGTCGCGATTCATTAGCTCGAGGTACCGGGTGAGCTGTTCGACGCCGTCGATGTCGCCGCGACGCTTGATCTCAACCGCGACCGAGTTGCCGCCTGCATCCGTTGCCAGGATGTCGACCGGTCCGATCGCGGTCATGTACTCGCGGCGAACGAGCCGATGCCCGTCGCCCAGGAGTTCGATCTGCTCGGAGAGGAGCTTCTGCAGGTCGGCCTCGACGCCATCCTTCTGGAGTCCGGGATCGAGTCCAAGCTCGTGGCTCGAGTCGTGCAGGATCTCGTGGATCGAGATCACGAGGATGTCCGCGGTCTTTGTCTGTGCGACCTTCCAGACCTCGACGACCCCGGTCTCGCGAAGATCGTCGTCAGGCTCGACGAGGGTGGTGACGCACGGCGGGCTCATCCAGTTCAGGGGTTTGTACGACAGGGTGTCCGCGTGAACCAGCACGCTTCCATCCGCCTTGAGCACTAGCAGGCGGGTGCCGAGCGGCAGGTGGGAGCTGAGTCGACCGGCGTAGTCAACGGAACAACGGGCAACGACAAGACGCACGCGTTGAGCTTAGCTTTTCGCGTTTGCCGGATTCCGCGTCGAGAACGAGACCACACCGGCCATCGCGACCAGTACCAGTACCAGCAGGAGGCCATTCAGGATGCCGAACTGGTTTCCCAGGAATCCGATGGTCGGCGGGCCAACCAGAAACGCGAGGTACCCAATGCTGGCGACTGCGCTGACGCGAGCCGCCGCCTTGTGGGGGTCGTCCGCCGCAGCCGACATTCCGACGGGGAACCCAAGCGAGGCCCCCAGCCCCCAGAGAACCACGCCGAGCAGGTCGACCCAGAAGACGGGGACGAAGATGAAGAGCAGCAACCCGACCGCGGCCAGGGCGGCGGTAGCTCGCAGCACAGGCACCCGGCCGAAACGGTCGAGCAGACGGACGCCGGCAACACGGCCCACCGTCATGGCTGCGACGAATACACCGTAGACGGCGGCGCCGATCGCACGGTTCGTGCCGTGCCCGTGCACCATCGAGTAGGCGAGCCAATCGTTCGATGATCCCTCGGTGAACGCGAAGCCGAGCACGACGAGGCCGATCAGGATCGTGCGCGGGTCACGCCAGATCGCGAGCCGGGACCGCCAGGTACTGGCCGGATGTGCCGCCTCGCCAACCGCAACCGCTGTCTCTGACATCAGGGATCGGGACCCAAGAAGTACTGCAGCGAGCGACAGGATGCCGAGGGCCGTGAGGTGAACCTGCAGCGGGACGTGGATCGCCTCAGCGAGCGAACCGAGGCCCGCGCCGACAACTGTGCCGAGGCTGAAGGCCGCGTGGTACAGGGGCATCACGGTGCGGCCGATGGCGCGCTCATTGGCCGCACCCGACACGTTCATCGCCACGTCACAGGTGCCCATCGCCGCGCCGACCACGATGAGAAACGCGAACGTCAGTGCAAACGAAGCCCAGACAGTTATGCCGAAAGCGGCCAGCGCGAGGAAGGTGACGAGTGTCGAGTAGGAAGCAATGATCGTCTTGCGGGCACCAAAAATCGAGACGAGATGGCCCGAGGCGACGAGGCCGACAATCGAGCCGACCGCCATTCCGGAGAGCAGGATGCCCACGCCCGCCGACGTGAGCGAAAGAGACAGGCTGATGGTCGGGATGCGCGCGGCCAGGCTGGCGAGCGAGATTCCGCACGCGCCAAAAACGATGAAGAGCGCGTTGCGCCACGCAGCAACACCGGGCGCAGACGGACGCTTAGCGCGAGCGGAAAC
>JADGOT010000345.1 GCA_017882805.1 Glaciihabitans sp.
ACGCGAGCCTCAGCTCGGCGCGACGCGCCTCTTCGGCCAGATTTTTCTCGATCGCGATGCTGAGGTTCTCAGCAGCGTGCTTGGCATGCAGCTGACCGCGAACCGCGTCGGCAATTTCCGACGCGAGTGCCGCTCGAGAATCGAGAACGTTATCCCGCATGACTCAGGGGATTGCCTCTCTCGTGAAGTTTTCGGTAGCCGAGAAGTCGGTCCGGCCGTCCTCGGGCGTAAAGTCGTAATGCGTCGTAATCGTCAGGCGCTCCGACGAGATAAACTCGATGGTCTGCGTCGAAACTACGAAGCCCTGATTCCAGACCGCGGTGATTTTGTGGGTGCTGAGCCACGCGCTCGTGTCACCGGTGACAGTGCCCCAATCGCAGTCTTGCGGGCTGCATGCGCCAAAGGCGTGAACGAAGACCGCGTTCCCGTCGATCGAAAAGATGTCTCTGGTGTTGTTGCCCGTCTCCGGATTCTCGTTGACCCAGGTACCCGCGAGGACATTCAAGCCGAGCGATAGAACCGTGTAGGTGAATGTGACTGGTCCCCCGATCGTGGGCCCCGTAGCCGTAAGTGTGTAGGTGCCAGCTGCAGTCGGGAGCCTCCAGTTAACCTCGGCGAATCCAGAGGTGCCAGGGCGGTCAATGTCGATGTCGTTGGGATTCGTGATCACCGTAACCTGGTTCGATTCAGCGTCGGGGTTGGCGACAGTACTCAGAAACCCGTTGCCGGGCGCGATAGTCCACGTCACCGGCAGGCCGCCAAGACCAACACTATTCTCCTGCTCGCCGTGATGATTGTTTCCGACGATCCTCACGTACAGCCCGACGTTGACGGGAGAGATGGACGACTGCTCCGTGACACTGATCGGCTCAAGTCGCGCCGACAGCGCCGGACCGACATTGCTAAATCCTTTCGAAAACCCGCCAAGCCCCAGGTCGACTGCGTACGCGGTCTGGACCCCGAAGAACTGGCCGAGCCCTCCTTTCACCTTTCGCCACGCGGCGCTCGCGAGTCCCGTAACTCCCTTCGAGTTATTTGAACCGATGACATTGGTCGTGCAGTTGCGGGCGGCCGGTCCCAGGATACCAACATCAGGGGCATCCGGAAGCGCGTGCGGTAGCTCGTTCGGGCCAGAGGAATACATCTCGGCGAACTTCTCCCGTGGATCGCCACTCCCTTGAAGGGAGTAGCAGACGGCCACGATGACCGAAGTGGCGAACTCGTCGCCGGAATCGTTCCGAGTAAGCGCCGGTGTCGTAGTGAAGTTGAAGCAACCAGGGAACTGCTCAAGCACCAGGCCGCCGTGGCAAGGTGTTGTCTCCGTGCCCGTTGCCGGATTGCTCGTGCCAGTGTTCACTGAGGCGATAGTGACTACGACACTCTGCGGACCCGTAGACGGCAGCCAACCATTCGGAAACTTTGCCCCCGCAATGGCACCCGCGCCTCCATCAACCGTCACGATCTGGAAGCCCGTCGGGCTGTTGTTCGTAACCGTCACCGAGTTGCATAGCGCCACCCCTACGTGGCAGAGCGCGCCTGTTTCCACACGGAATTTGATCGGAAGCGTCCCGTCATCCAGCAGAGGAATGACCTCGCCCGTGCGCGCGTTTTTCAATTCTTTCTGGCTCGCGACCGGATCCAGATCAGCAATCCCGAGGGTGTCGTGCGCTCCATCGACAAAGACTTTGATGCGGTAAAACTTGGAGAGATTCAGATTTGAGTCTTTCGTCTTCCACTGGGCCATGTAGAACCCGTCGTCCGCCGAGCCCTGCTGACGCACAGCGCCAGTTCCGGGTGCGAATCTTTTCAGGGGCGGTCCGGCAACGCAATCGGTCGCTACCGCGTGGCCCAGGGCATCTACGGGAGCTGCCCCGAGCTCGCAGATCTCGACCGCCAGGCTGGCTTCAAGCGCGTTATTGGCCTTGCCCCGATCGTAGTTCGGGTCGTTCACCGGGTTCGGCACCAGCGGAGGAAGGAAAAAGAAATCGGGATTTCCGCCATGCGCGCCGTCGCTGATCATCGCTGAAGGGTTTGCGGGAGGCCTGAGCCCCGCGGGTCCGGTCGGGGCTTTCTGGTCTTCGCATGCGAATGCGAGAGCGAGCGCCGAGAGAGTGAGCAGACGACGACCTTTCATTTTATTGATCTCCGAAGGAGCAGTGACGCGTCCCGAATGGACGGCCGATTAAGGCTGAGCTTGGGCGACCCAATATATGGGCATCGTCGCAAAGCGCGATGGCCGGTTTATGACGACCCCGGAGCCCTACCCGCCCGACGCAATCAGGGATTTGAACCGGGGGTCGCTCTGGAGGTCCCGCCACCACCATGCGTTTACCTTCGCGAACCCGCCCCGGTGCTCGGGGTGGTCGGTCAGGTATCGCTGCAAAAGATCGACTGCCTCTTTCTTGTCGCCGAGCTGGGTCCGGACGAAGGCTTCGTATCCCATGAGCTCGCCGCGCGGGTCGACGGTCCGGTCCGCGCGCGCCCGGACGAGGACGCGGCGAGCGCTATCGGGGAGTCCGGCGCGCCCGAGCACGTCGGCGACCACGATCTGTCCCTCGCGCCGGTAGTACTCGCGATCCTGGGGCGGTACCGCGGCCTCGTAGTCGGCGGCTCGGCGCCACGCTTCGGCCGGGTCGTGGCTCGTTCCCTTGGCGGTCATGATCCAGAGCTGACAGCGCGCAGCAACGATATGGTGCGGGAAGCGCTTCGTCGCCTCGTCGCACCAGTTCTTGGCGTTCACGAACTGCTCGAGGTCGTACGACGTCGCGTACAACCGCCACAGTATTTCGGGGGCGGCCGTCAGGTACGCGTCGGCTTCGTACGCACGCTGGGCGAGGGTGTGGGACTCCACGGGATCGTGCTTCAGGTACTGAATTGCGCTTAGCACGTTCAAGGCACCTGCCTGAGCGGAATTCACGGCGATCGCCGCCCGCAGATCCTTTTCAGACGCTTCAACGAGGTCGTCCACTTTCCGCTGGTCTTCGACGAAACCGCGGCTGATCGGCCGGACGCGAAGCGTCCCGCGGAGCTCGAGCGCGTCGGCGTCGCGAGGATCGAGCGCGATCGCGCTATCGGCATGAGCGATCCCGATGTTGATCCATTTCGCGGCCTCGGCCGGATCGGTACTGAGTCGTTCCTGCCTGCCAGCGATTCTTCCCTGCAGCACTAGAGGCTCGGTCCATCGAGGGTCCATGGACTCTGCCTGCACGAGCAGCGTGTCGGCGGCAACGAGCTGGCGGGCCGCACCCGCGGGATTCCCACTCTGGTCGAGCACGTCGGCGTTCTTGCGCAGATTCTCGGCTCGCTGAACCAGGGACCAAGCCTTCGGGTCTTGCGTGCCCGCGCGCAGCTCTCGCAGGCGAATCTCGTCGCGAAGCCACTGCCTGAGCATCAGCGAAAGCTGTTCGGCGAGCTTGGTCCGGAGGGCAAGCGGGTTACCGAGCGACTCGACTACGGATTTGGGCTCATCGAACGCCGCGCCGCTGTTTCCATCGATGACCCGCATCGTCACCCGCACGTTGTTGCCCTCGGGCGTGACGGTGCCGTCCACCAACGTCCCCGCTTCGAGTGTGCGCGCGATGCTGTCGCGAGGGACGTCCTCGCCGCGAAACTGTTTGACTCCGCCCGTCGATATCACATCGAGCGCGCTAACCTGACCGAGCTGGTTGATCAGCGATTCGGTGAGACCGTCGGCGAGGTAGCCGAGCCCTTTGTTCGGGCTCAGGTCCTTGAAGTAGAGGACGGCAATGCGCTGGGGTTTGAAGCCCGCTGGTCCTATACTCGTCGCGGAGCGGCGCCAGGTGCCCCAGACGAAAGCCTTGCCCGCCCAGGCTGCGCCCGTGACAGCGACCACTCCGAGCGCCACGAACAACGCGATCACGCCCCACTTTCTCGGTTTCGGCCGCGCTCGCGTGCCCGAGCGGGTTCGGCGCATGGCACCGGTGCCGCCCTGACGGCAGGCATTCAGCGCGTCCGCAAATTCGCCGGCGGTCGAGAACCGGTCGGCCGGAACCTTGGCAAGGGCGCAAAGCACCACGTCTTCGACTTCTTCCGGGATCGTCTGGCGGACGATGCTGAGAGACGGCACCGCGTCGAGCGAGTGACGCGCGATCAGCGCCTGGGTCGTGCGCCCCGTGAATGGCGGTGATCCCGCCAGCATCTCGTAGAGGACGCAGCCGAGGCTGTAGATGTCGGTCCGGCCATCGAGGTTCGGATCGGCCATCC
>JADGOT010000346.1 GCA_017882805.1 Glaciihabitans sp.
CAAGTCCCACCGCCACGACGATGACGGCCTCGAGCGCTGAGAACAGCGCGGACAGGGTGCGGTTCATACCGGCCCCACGATAACAACTGCCGGACAATGTGAGGATGACCGACTCGGTGTACCAGCGAGTGCTCGGCACAGAACTCGTGGGCCTGAAGCCGGAGTTGCAGTTGTACTTCTCCGGCCACGCGGGTGTCGGTGTTGGCCACGGCGTCTTCGAGGTCGCCGGTTCGCGGTTCCGCATCCTCCGGCCGGCGCTGGCCTACCTGGCCTGGCGTCGCATCCTGTTTCCAGAGTACGAGCGAGATGTTCCGTTCGAGATCAGGAATACACCGACCCTGGACGGCGGGCTGGACGCCGTGCGCACCTTCCACTTCAAGGGTCGCGACCGACCACTCGAAGACACCATGCGCGTCGTGAACGGGCAGCTGCACGACTTCCTTGGCAAGCGTCGCGGCTTCGAGGTACGCATGCAGCTCAGCATCACGAACGGTCTGCTGCACATGCGATCCGACCGACAGTGGCTACACCTTGGCCGGATTCGAATTCGACTACTGCCTCTCGCTTCCGTTACGGTCAACGAATCGTGGGTGGACGGCGCTCAGCATGTCGACGTGCGCCTGCGAAGCCCGCTGGTCGGCGAGTGGTTTCGCTACGCGGGGACCTTTAGCTATCAGTATTCGGATTAGCTATCGGTACGCGGACTAACTACCAATACGAAGCGCAGTAGCGGCCGCGGTTCGTGCCTCCTGAGAATTGCGCGCGGAAACGGCCACCGCCGCGGCGGACTGACATTCGTCGAGCGTGACGCTGCCGAGAAGTTCGCTGACGTGGCCGAGCGCACGCGATGACATCGACAGGCTGGAAGCCCCGAATCCGACCAGAACCGCGGCGAGCATCGGGTCGGCCGCCGCCTCGCCGCACACGCTCACGGGCTTGCCCGCGGCGGCACCGGCCTCAAACGCCAGCCGCATCATTCGCAGCACCGCGGGCTGCCACGGGTCATTGAGCAACGCGAGATCGCCCACCTCGCGGTCGGCCGCCATCGTGTATTGCGCAAGGTCGTTCGTGCCAAGGCTGACGAATTCGACAAAGGCCAGGATCTCCGGGGCGGTGATTGCGGCGGCGGGCGTCTCGATCATTACCCCAACCGAGCGGATGCCATGGTTGGCACAGCGATGAGCGAAATCCGCTGCCTCGTCGGGCGTATCGATCATGGGCGCCATGACCTCCACGAGCGCACTCTGCCCTTCGGAGGCGAGTGCGATTGCCCGCAACTGGTCCTCGAGTAACTCCGGCCTTCGCCAGGTCGTGCGATAGCCCCGGATACCGAGCGCCGGGTTTGCCTCATTCGCGGTAGTCACGAAGGCCAGGGGCTTGTCGGCTCCGGCGTCGAGGGTGCGGATGAGCACTCGTTTGCCCGGGAAACGCTCGAACACCGACCGATATGCGGTCACCTGCTCGTCGATTGTCGGTGCTTCGGCCCGATCCAGAAACAGGAACTCCGTGCGGAACAAGCCAATGCCCTCCGCTCCCGCGGCCAGCGCCGCGGCCACACTCTTCGGCGACCCGACGTTGGCGAGCAGCTGTACTCGATGGCCATCCGACGTCGAGCCAGTGCCGCCGAATTCGACGGGTACGTTTGCGAAGGCGTGAACCTCGGCAATCTGTTCGGCGGTGGGATTAATGGTCAGGCTCCCGGCCGTTCCGTCGACCAGAACTACGGTGCCCTCTTCGAGGTCGAGAGCGTTTTCAACCGACACCAACGCGGGGAGTCCGAGCGAACGGGACAGAATCGCGGTGTGTGAGTTGGGTCCGCCCTCGAGCGTCACGATCGCGACGCACACAGCCGGATCGAGCAGTGCAGTGTCTGCGGGCGCGAGGTCACGCGCAACAAGCACGAATGGCTCAGTGCGCACAGGCACACCGGGGGCGTCGCGACCCAGAAGCTCTGCAACGATGCGGTTACGGATGTCGGCGAGATCCGCAACGCGCTCAGCCATCCGCCCACCCTGCGATGCAAAGTTGGTGGCTTGGTCGCCGAGCGCAACCCAGACTGCGAACTCCGGCGAATCTCCTCGGTCAAGTACTCCAGCACGAGCGTCGCTCAGGGTGGATGGATCGATCGCGAGCACGGCGGCAGCGGTAAGGATGTCGCGCGATTCGCCGGTCACCTGTTCGGCGCGGGAACGGAGGTCGTCGGCAACGGCACCCGCCGCGGCGTCGATTCTGGCTGCGGCCGACGAGCGATCCGCCGCCGGCAATGGGACCGCAGCCACGGGAGCGGCGAGCGGCTCGGGCATCCGAACTACCGGCCCCACCGCACGGCCCGGACTAACCCCCAGGGGACCGCTGCGCGTCGGGCCACCCGCAGGCAACTCGACAGGCGGCTCATCAAGCTCACCAAATCCGTCCGCGACCATGCCGCGCACCAGGTCGAGCGCGGCCTGGGCCTCAGCCCCGGAGGCCGTCACCCGCACGATGTCGCCCTTCTGCGCGGCGAGCGTCAGCAGCTTCGTCGGGCTGTTGGCGAGGCGAGGACCCGATCCGGTGCGGAGGTTCGCGATCGTCACCGTGGCATCGAGGGGCGTCAGCGCCAGCACGATCATCGATGCCGGCCGGATATGAAGTCCGCTGGGATTTCGCAGGCGCAGGTCAACCGAGAGGCCCCCGCTCTCGGGAACCGGGGCAGGCGAGTCCGCAGGGTCGCCCAACTGCCCTCGCTTGGATTCGAGGGACTCCCGCGCCTCTCGCTCCACCTCATCAAGACTCGCTCCCGCGGCGGCGCGCACGAGTCCCGCCATCAACCCCTCGACAAACGGTGCACTCGTGACTCGCACCTCGACGCCGGGAAGGTCAATGAGTTCGAGCGCGAGCCCGGCGCTCAAGACGGCCGAGCCGAGGTCGACGAGAACGAGCACCCCATCCGGAGACGCAACCTCGACAATTGCGGCGGCAATCGCGGTCGCGTCCGTACCAAGGGAACCGTCGTAGACCCCGGCCGCAATCGCGAGTTTGGGTCGGGATCCGGGCACCATTTCGAGCGCGAGTTCGACCGCGGCTTTGGCGAGCTGGGGGCTGTGCGAGACGACAACGACGCCGATCACGCCCCGCCTCCAGACGGGTGCGGTTCCCTAGGCAAGTGCGGTCGCGAGCGCGTCGAACATCAAGGCTGTGGACGCCGCCCCCGGGTCGATGTGGCCGAGGCTACGGTCGCCGAGGTAGCTGGCGCGACCCTTGCGAGCAACGAGGTCAGCGGTGGCATCACGGCCGGTCGCCGCCGCATCGGCAGCTGCTCGCGCCGCGGAAGCCACATCACCTGCCTGAATTCCGGCCCGGAAGGCGCGCACTGCCGGTTCCATCGCGTCGTAGATCGTCTTATCACCCAGGTCAGGCTTGCCGCGATCGACGATTCCCCCAAGGCCGGCCTCCAGTGCCTCCGCTAGCTGCCCGGGTGTGAGCTCCTGCCGGTGCCCAACACTGGTCGCAAACCGTAGAAAGAAGGTGCCGTAGAGCGGACCGCTCGCGCCGCCGACTGTTCCAACCAGGGTCATCCCCACGAGCGTGAAGAGATCGTCGATGTATTCGGGCTGCTCCGCGTCGACCTTCGCCGAACTGGCGGTCCCGCCGCGCGCCAGATTTGTTCCATGGTCGCCGTCGCCAATTGCGGCGTCGAGTTCGGTGAGGTATGCGCGCTGCTCAATCAGGCTCTCGTCGATGAGCCGCAGCCAATTGATGAGCTGCTCGTAGCTGACGGCAACGTTGTTAGCCATTTCAGAGTCCCCACCGCAGTGCGGGAGTGCTTACCGGTGCATCCCAGAGCCCGAGGAGTTCGTTGTCGACGCGCAGAACGGTGACCGAGCAGCCCGCCATATCGAGGGACGTCACGTAGTTGCCGACGAGGCTGCGCGCGACTCGAATCCCAGCCTTCTCGAGCAGCGCCGACACCTCACCGAACATCAGATACAGCTCGATCAGTGGTGTGGCACCCATGCCGTTCAGCATAACCACGGCGGGCTCGCCGTTGAAGGAGTAGTCCACAAGGATCGGCTCGACGAGCATCGCCGCGACCTCGCGGGCGGTTGCAAGAGGCACCCTGCGTCGCCCCGGCTCGCCATGGATGCCCACGCCGACCTCCATGTCGGATTCGCCGAGCTCAAAGTTCGGTTTGCCCGACGAAGGGAGCGTTGCGCTGGTGAGTGCCATCCCCATCGAACGGCCCGCGCCGGCGACGCGACGCGCGAGCGCGGCGACCTCGGCCAGGTCCCGTCCCTGCTCCGCAGCTGCGCCGACGATCTTCTCCACCAGCACGGTCACGCCGGTGCCCCGCCGGCCCGCAGTGTAGGTCGAGTCCTCGACGGCCACGTCATCGGCTATCACCACGGTCTCGATGGCGATGCCGGAGGCAAGCTCCGTCGCCATCTCGAAGTTCATTACGTCGCCGGTGTAATTCTTGACGAGGTGCAGCACGCCAGCACCGGTGTCGATCGTCTTCGTTGCCTCAAGAATCTGGTCGGGCGTCGGCGAGGTGAAGATCTCGCCGCAGACGGCGGCATCCAGCATCCCCAAGCCGACATAGCCCGCGTGCAGTGGTTCGTGTCCGCTGCCGCCACCGCTCAGAATGCCAACGGTGCCGTGCGGCTTTGGATCCGCGCGGTAGACAATGCGATGAGCATGGTCGACCCGCAACTCAGGATGTGCGACCGCGAGCCCGAAGAGCGACTCGGCAAGCACATCCGCTGGGTCGTTGATGAGCTTCTTCACGCCTCAAGCGTCCCACCGTTTGACGCCCGTTGCGAGCTACAGGCCGCTAAGGACCTCGCGCATGAGGGTCGCCGTCTCGGACGGCGTCTTGCCGACCTTGACCCCGGCCGCCTCGAGAGCTTCCTTCTTGCCCTGCGCGGTACCGGCACCAGACGAGACGATCGCGCCGGCGTGACCCATGGTCTTGCCCTCCGGGGCGGTGAATCCGGCGACGTAGGCGACGACCGGCTTGGTCACGTTGGCTTTGATGAAATCAGCCGCGCGCTCCTCGGCGTCGCCGCCGATCTCACCGATCATGACGATTGCCTTGGTGTCTGGATCATCCTGGAACGCCGCGAGCGCGTCGATGTGGGTCGTGCCGATGATGGGGTCGCCGCCGATTCCGATGGCGGTCGAGAATCCGAGATCGCGCAGCTCGAACATCATCTGGTAGGTCAGGGTTCCGGACTTGGAGACCAACCCAATCGGGCCCGTGCCCGCGATGTTCGCCGGCGTGATGCCGACGAGCGACTCTCCGGGCGTGATGATGCCGGGGCAGTTCGGCCCGATGATGCGGGTCAGATTGCCCTTAGCCTTCGCGAGCGCCCAGAACTCGGCCGAGTCCTGAATCGGGATGCCCTCTGTGATGACGACCACGAGCGGGATCTCGGCTTCGATGGCCTCGACAACGGCATCCTTCGCGAAGGCCGGCGGCACGAAGACGATCGAGACATCCGCACCGGTCGTGCTGATGGCCTCGTCAACCGTGCCGAACACGGGGAGCGTCACACTCTGTCCATTGGCCCCGGCGTGCGTTACGGTCTCGCCGGCTTTACGGGCGTTGACGCCACCGACTACCTGCGTGCCTGCCTTGAGCATGAGCGCGGTGTGCTTTGTACCCTCACCGCCGGTGATGCCCTGGACGATGACCTTTGAGTTCTTGTTGAGGAAGATCGACATTGTTGGAGGTCCCTTTACTTCGATGCCAGCTCGGCGGCCTTGTCGGCGCCTTCGTCCATGGTGAGTGCGAGCGTGACCAGCGGGTGGTTCGCATCGCGCAGGATGCGACGACCCTCATCAACGTTGTTGCCATCGAGGCGAACCACCAGCGGCTTGGAAGCCTCCGCGCCGAGAGTGTTCAGTGCGCCGACAATTCCGTTGGCGACCGCGTCGCAGGCGGTGATTCCGCCGAAGACGTTCACGAACACGCTCTTCACCTGTGGGTCACCGAGGATGACACTCAAACCGTTCGCCATGACCTCGGAGGATGCTCCACCACCGATATCGAGGAAGTTGGCAGGCTTCACGCCGCCCCACTTCTCGCCAGCGTAGGCGACGACATCCAGCGTCGACATCACAAGTCCGGCGCCGTTGCCGATGACCCCGACCTCGCCGTCGAGCTTCACGTAGTTGAGGTTCATCGCCTTGGCTTTGGCCTCGAGCGGGTCTGCGGCAGCGGCATCCTCGAGCTCGGCGTGAGCGGGGTGACGGAAGTCGGCGTTCTCATCGAGGCTCACCTTGCCGTCGAGCGCGAGGATGGTGCCATCCTCGGTCAAGACGAGCGGGTTAACCTCGACCAGAGTCGCGTCCTCACCCTTGTAAACCTCGTAGAGCTTGACGAGTACGGGCGCGACCTTCTCGACCAGGTCGGGCGGGAAGTGACCTGCGGTCGCGATTGCCCTGGCGGTATCGAGGTCGATGCCGATCCCCGGGATGACCTCGATGCGTGCGAGCGCATCGGGACGCTCGACCGCGAGCTCCTCGATCTCCATGCCACCCTCGACTGCACAAAGCGAGAGGTAGGAGCGGTTGGCCCGATCGAGCAGCACCGAGAAGTAGAACTCCTTATCGATGCGAGCGCCCGCGGTCACCATGACCTTGTGCACCGGAAGACCCTTGATGGTCAGCTTCAGGATGGCCTCGGCTGCGGTGAACGCGTCGTCCGGGTTATGCACGACCTTGACGCCGCCGGCCTTGCCTCGGCCGCCGGCCTTGACCTGGGCCTTGACGACAACGGTGCCGCCCAGTTTCTCGGCTGCGGCTTTCGCCTCCTCCGGGGTATCCGCGACGATGCCCGGCAGTACCGGCACTCCGTAGGATTCGAAAAGGTCACGGGCCTGGTACTCGAAAAGATCCACGCTGGCTTTGTCCAATCGCGCGCTTGGTTGTCTGGATGGGTCGATCTCTCGACGTCGAGATAGCTTGATGTCGAGATACTTTGACCAACAGGAAGCTTACTCTTTGAGTCTGCGACCATTGACACATGGCCCAATCGCAGGGACTCTCGCTAACGGCTCGTCGGTATGCCTCCGACGGCATGCTCGTTGCGGGCGGAGCAAGGGCGATCCTGCTGCAGGTTGCCGATTCCGCGGTCGCGGCGGGGGTCGCACGGCACAGCGACTTCGCGCATCGACCGGTGGAGCGCCTGCGCAACACCCTCACGTTTGCGTATGCGGTCGTGCTCGGGACGCCGGATGACGCGATCCGCGTCGCCTCGTTCGTGAATCGCGCGCACGTACCGGTCGATCGAGCCGAGGATGCGCAGCTGCAGTTGTGGGTTGCGGCGACGCTCTACGACACCGCAGTAACTGTGCACGACCGGGTGTTCGGGTCGGCGCCGGACGACATCGCAGACGAGCTGTACCGCGCCTATGCCGTACTGGGCAC
>JADGOT010000347.1 GCA_017882805.1 Glaciihabitans sp.
GACCGGCCGAGGTGACGCCGGTGTCCTCGTGCCAGTGGCGCGTCTCCTGGATGATCGTGCCGCCGCCATCGAGGATCGCCGCCTGGCGCTGGATCTCGTAACGAATGGCCCGCTCGACCGAGCGCAGCGAGTTCACGTTCTTCGTCTCGGTGCGAGTGCCGAGCTTGCCCGATCCGCGCGGCGACAGCGAGATGTTCGCGTCGCAGCGGAGGTTGCCGCGCTCCATGCGCGCCTCGGAGATACCGAGCGACAGCACGATGTCACGGATAGTCGAGACATAGGCCTTCGCCAGCTCCGGCGCATCCTTCTCGGCGCCCGTGATCATCTTCGTGACGATCTCGACCAGCGGCACGCCAGCGCGGTTGTAGTCGACGAGCGAATACTCGGCACCCTGAATGCGACCGGTCGCGCCACCCACGTGGGTCAGCTTGCCGGCGTCCTCTTCCATGTGAGCGCGCTCGATCTCGATCGTGAAGGTACGGCCATCCGCCAGCTCGACCTCGACCTCGCCGTCGTAGGCGATCGGCTCGTCGAACTGGCTGATCTGGTAGTTCTTGGCGAGGTCCGGGTAGAAGTAGTTCTTGCGGGCGAAACGGGATGTCTCCGCGATCGAGCATCCGAGCGCGAGACCCAGGCTGATCGAGTACTTGACGGCCTGCTCGTTGACCACCGGCAGCGAACCCGGGAGCCCAAGGTCAACGGGCGTGATCTGCGTGTTCGGCTCCGCGGCGACCGCACCAAAGGCGGCAGGGTTCGGCGCATCCGAGAACATCTTGGTCTGCGTTCCGAGTTCGACGTGCACCTCGAAACCGAGCACCGGCTCGAACAGTTCGAGGGCCTTGTCGTAGTCCATGAGTTCTGCGGTAGCCATGACTCAATTCTAGGTGGGGCGGGCAGAGCCACCGGCGAGAGCGTTCCGTCGTCGTTCATCGGTTGGCCGACCAGCGTTGGTTGGCCGCGAGTACGTTCGAGCAATTACTGCCGCCCGACGGAAGAGCCACATGAAGCGCCCATTCGCAATTGCCGCCGCACTCGCCCTCACTGCCAGCCTCGCCGGATGCGGATCAACCGGTGGCGCACCCGTCGACCAGACCGCCGCGGGTGGCGGGCGGGTCTACGAGGCGGCCACCCTCGAAACGCTGCTGAAGGAGACCGAGAAGACGCTCGGAACCGGCACCATCGAGGGCGATGCCGCGCTGCACAAGAAAGTCGCGGATGCCGCAGCCAATAGCCCCCTCGATGCGATGACCGCTGCCGGAGCCGTCATATCGCCAGCGTCCTGCGCAGCCGCCCTCGACAAGGCGATCAAGGTCAATTCCACCCTCTTCACTGACAATCCCGGCTCGGCCGGAGCCGAGCTGAAATACAAGGGTGGCGCCGTCATCCTTCTGACCGTCAAGGGCAAACCGCTGCCGAGCACCATCTATGCAACGGCGAAGTCGCGCTCGGAGGCATCCGTCGCTGCGTGCACGCCGATGTCAATCACCGTCGGCACCACTACCGTTCCGGTCAACATCACGAAGCTGACCGCGCCAACCGACGCCGACCAGACATCCGGATATGTTGAGGAGCTCACAGCAGCCGGAACCACGCTGACGGTTGTCGTGATCGACGCCACCTACGGCAACCTTCTGATCACGGCCGAGTCAGTGGGCTCCACTGCGGAGTCAGTGGCGGCCATTGACGCAGTGGTGGCTGCAGCACGGGCCGACGCAATTTGACTTGGACCGATGTCAACCTTGCGGTGGTCCTCGCGCGTCGTAACTATGAGAGGCACAGTTCGTGCCGCCCACAACAGCCCGAGTAATGGCCCCGGAGGTCTAAATCGTGAACACCGTCCTGAACCGTTCCGCCATCGCAATTGTCGCAGCGCTCGCGCTAACCACCGTTGCGCTCACCGGCTGTGCGCCCACCGGCGGCAGTACGGGCGATGGCGGAACGGGCGGTGGCGGCACCGGCGGTGCAAGCAACCCCGCGCCGCTCAAGAACTACACCGAACAAGACCTCGTCGCCATCCTCAACAAGGCGAACACCTCGCTTCAGGCGGGCGGAACCGTCAAAGACATCGGCCTGCTCGTCGACGCCCAATCCGCGAAGACTGAGTCACTGCCCGACCGAATCAAGGCTCAGGGCGGAACGATGACACCCACCGAATGTGGGCCACTCTTCAACAAGGTCACGAACGACCTCCTCACGCTCGGCGGCAACAGCGGCGCATACTCGGCAACACTGATCTACGGCACCACCGTCGTCAGCGCGACCAGTTCCGCCAAGCCGGGCAACGCCGTCGAACTCGACAAGCTGATCGCCAGCGACATCGATGCCATGAACACGAAGTGCTCCGACATGTCATTCACGTTCGCCAACGGTGGCCACACCGGCCAGTACAACCTGAAGTTCACAAAGCAGGATGTCAAGACCGCAGCCGGCATCGCGCACGGCTATAACGAGCTCACGACCGTCGGAGCCTCGACGGTCCACACGGTCTCCGGTGTCGCGATCGACGGCAACCTCCTGATCGGATTCGCGGGGATCAGCTCCGCGACAACCATCGACGACCTGGTGAAGGCGATCAACGCGGTACACGACGCGGCAAAATAGGAGAATTCGTCACCCTTAGACCTATGCTGGTAGACCAGTCGTCCTACTGGGCGGGCAAGGGGTGGAACCATGGCACGAATCCTGCTCACGCTCGCCGGGGCCAGTGTTCTGCTCGCGTCGGTCGCCGCGTGCACGGCGCAGCCGACCAGCTCAGTGTCGTCAACCGCTCCATCGGCACCCGCACCGGCACCGGCACCGGCGAACACCCGCACGTATTCGAAAGCTGACATTGCGAGCATCCTGGGGGCGGTCAACACCCAGCTCAAACTCAGGGGAACCGTGGAGACGACGGATGGCCCGCAAACCGGCGCGGTCGATTCACTGAGCGCGGCGATTAGTCAAACCCCCAGGATCACGCCGGCAACCTGCGCGAACCTCATCAAATCGGATGCCCAGTTCGTTAGCGAGCTCGGCGCGCAGGGTGTCGCAGCAGGCACGCTTTCCAGTTCTCAACTCACACTTATTGCGACGACGAAGACCGGTGGCACTCCCCCTGCGACGCTCGGCTCGGTCTTCACGACTAATCAGCGCGCGATTCTCACCATGTGCAAGCACCTGACCATCGAGGCAGACGTGGATGGCCAGAAAGTCTCGGCAACCGTCGATTTCACACCGTTGCCAGTGAAGACGAATGCGGACCATTCCATCGGCTTCCGCGAGAGCTACCGCATCACCGAGGGTGGCGGCGGGGCCACGTCAACCAGAACGATACTTGAAGCGATCGACGGCCCTCTGCTGATCTTCGTCAGTGGTGTTTCGGTGCAGGATAGGGCTGATCTCGAGCACGCCGTCAACGCCGTCGTTGCCGCAGCGCGCGCATAGAGCGGTTGACGCTGCCACCGTCGTCCGCGACAGTGGAGGAATGACAACGCAGTTTGATCCGGTGTGGCGCTCCCTCGAGGATGCCGTCGCCTCCGGCCGCGCCCCCGGCATGGTTGCCGGCGTTCGGTATCGGGGCGTGACCGAGATCTTCGCGACCGGGGTACTTGCCGTCGGGTCATCCGAGCCCATGACCGACGACACCCCGTTTCGCATAGCCTCGCTCAGCAAAGTGGTGCTGGGAGCACTGGCGGCATCCATGATCTCGGATGGCGTCTTCGGTCTCGAGGATCCGGTCGACAACTGGCTGCCCGAACTCGCAAGCCCACGGGTTCTGGTGCGGCCGGATGGGCCGCTCGACGAGACGGTCGCCGCAGCGCGCCCGATCACCATCCACCACCTGCTGACTCTCACGCACGGTCTCGGCCTGATCTTCGAGCAGACTCCGCTCTCGACCGCGATGGTCGAGGCGGGAGTCGCCGCCAGCGCCATCCCGATACAGCTCACGGCAGACGAGTTTCTCGGAGCACTCAGCCGTCTCCCACTCGCGTACCAGCCCGGCGAGCGCTGGATGTACAACCTGGGCTGCGACATCCTCTCAGTCCTGCTCCCCCGCATCACCGGCACCTCGCTGCTCGACCTGCTGAAGGTACGAATCTTCGAGCCTGCCGGGATGATCGGAACCTCGTTCTCCTCGACCGGCCTGCCGACCGAATATCAGGGCACCCCGGATGGCATCGAGGAGTACAAGGAGATTGCGGGCGTCTTCGAGCAAGACCCGCCCTTCCAAGGTCTCGCCGGCGGACTGGTCTCTACCGTGCCCGACTACCTTCGGTTTCTGAGTGCACTTGCCGACGGCCGCCTGATTCCGGGTAGCCTGCGCGCCGTCATGACGTCGGACCAGCTGCTGCCGTCCCAGCGAGAAGGTGCCGACCAGCTGCTCGGTCTGGCCACGTCATGGGGTTGGGAGACCGGCGTCGTTACATCCGGAACCAAGCCCGGCAAGTCCGCCGGAAGCTACGGCTGGAACGGCGGCACCGGAACCACCGCCTTCGTCGACCCGTCCCACGAACTGCTCGGCGCGGTGTTCACTCAGCGAATGATGGCTGGGCCGCTCGACAACTTCGACTACTTTATGGAACCGCTCGCAACAGCGATCTGAGGCAGCGCCTCGAGCGGGGCGTCGTCCGACTTCTCGGCGCGCACCAGCGCGATGCCGCCGAGAATCAGGATGCCGCCAATCAGCTGCGGCACCGTCAGGTTTTGCCCGAGCAGCAGCCAGGCGTAGAGCGCCGCGAAGATGACCTCGAGCAGGCCCATGAATGAAGAGAGGCGTGACCCCAGGATCTCGCTGGCGGTGATGCTGGTCGCGTACGCAAGCCCGGTGCCAATGACGCCGACCAGCAGGAGCGGTAGCCACCACGGAGCGGCGCCGCCGAAGAGGTTCACCGTGCCGAAGTGCATGCGGAACGGAACGATCCCGGTCAGACCGACGAGCCCGAGCACGACACCGCCCAGCACCAGTCCGCTGCCCGCGAGCGCGACCGGGGGAAGTCCCTCGCTCGGCTTCGCGGCGATGACGTAGTAGACGGCGCATCCGACCGCACCGAGGCACGCGAACGCAATACCGAGCACGTTGACTCCCCCGTGACCGTTGGGGCCGACGACGAGAACCAGGCCGCCAAGCGCCACGGCCGTGCCCACGAGCACGACGACCTTGGGAACCTTGCGGGTGCGCATCCACGCGAATGCGACCAGCAGCAGTGGCGCCATGTACTCGATCAGGATGGCCGTGCTGATTGGCACGAGGGTGATGGCGGTGATGTAGACGAGCTGGGTCGCAGCGACGCCGATGACGGCCATCAGGAGCACGCGCCAGCGGGCGTGCCAGAGGGCGGCCCATCGACCACGAAGCGCGAATAGGGTGAATGGGAGCAGCACGAGCGCGCCGATCAGCGCGCGGAATGTGACCGCCGCGGCGGGGCTCCAGCCGCTCTCGAGCAGTGGCTTGAGGAACGCTCCGGACGTACCGAACGACGCCGCCGCGATGAGCGCGATGACAAGTCCGACCGTTGTCGAAGGGCGCTTGACGGTAACCA
>JADGOT010000056.1 GCA_017882805.1 Glaciihabitans sp.
CCAGATTACGGGCGGATCAAAGCCGAGTTCGTGAAGGGCGAGCAGCCGGCCTCCACGGCAGTCGAGGTCAAGTCTCTTGCATTTCCAGCGATGATGATCGAGGTCGAGGCGATCGCGGTCCTCTAGCCCGGGACCCAGTTCTGCGGCCCGCTCCAATCGTCCAAGCAGGGAGAGCACCTGCGGTTCTGGGGTGGAGGTGTGCTGAGGATGAAGGCGAGCGACGATGAGGCCGGCGGCGCGTTCCTCGTATTCGAGGACGCATGTCGCAGGGCAAGACCACGCCCCCGCATGTCCATGCGAATGACGATGAGACTCTCTACGTGCTCGACACAGCAGCCGGAGCGCGCCGCAGCCAGACTGCTCATCGGCGTAGGTACCGCTAGCGCTTATCTGTGCAGGGTCCCGCCTGTGAGCCGGACCGGGTTTCGCGGAGGCCTCCAGGATTCCCGGGGCGGTTCAACGTGACGCACGAGTACGCGCTCGCCGCATAGTGTCGTTGTGTCGGCATTTGGCCGAGGACCAGCCGTTCGCGGGACCCTGACTCGTCCTCAGCGTCCCGCGCGTCAAGGCTGATGACCGCCTGGCTGTCCGAGCCCTCGCGCGAAGTCGTGCAAGCCGCCGCTTGACTTATACCGCCGACGACAGTATCAACTTCGCATCACACGCATTCGCCACACAGCCGAATCGCGGCAAGCCAACCATCCGGACCTTATGACCACGGCTATCGATGCCGAACTCCGACGCGAGTGATGCGGGACGCGCGGGTCGCACTCGCAGGCGGACTCGCACTGACCGCCATCGCGGTTGCGATCGTGCTGTCGCACTCTCCACAGATCCTCGTCGGGACGAACGCGATCGAACCCTCGACCCGCCTGACCTCGGTGCCCGGAGGGGGGAGCGCTTGCCAGGCAGACGAAACGCTACCAGCGGGTACCTCAGCCATTCGTCTCTCGCTCGGAGCGTCCGCAGGCCCGCGCGTCGCCGTCACCGTTCTCTCCGGCAAGACGGTCATTACGCACGGCGAGGGCGCACCAGGATGGATCGGCTACGTCGTCACGATCCCAGTCAAGCCTCTGGATCACGCAGTGCATCACGCAACTGTCTGCTTCGCGTTCACGGGGGCGAACGAACGTGTGTCTTTTCTGGGCGTGCCCACCCCGACGCGGAGCGCTGCCACGAGTGGTGCCGGCGTTCTTCCGGGCCGGATAGCTATCGAATACACACGACCGGGGTCGTCGTCATGGTGGTCACTCGCACTCTCTGTAGCGCGCCGCATGGGTCTTGGCCGGGCTTGGGCTGGTACTTGGATCGTCCTCTTGGTGGCGACTCTGATGGCGACGAGTATCGCGCTCGCATCATGGTTGACCATCCGGGAGCCGCAATAAGCAAGCGCAAGCACCCGCGGCAAGGGGCGGGTTCCGGCTCGCGGCACGTAGGTACGCGAAGCTTCACGAGACGGGCTAGGAGGATCTCGGAGCGCGAGGCTCGGATGCGGGTGGTGCAGCAGCGCAGGGAGCGAGACGTCTCGTGGGATCGCGTGATATTGAAGCTCCGAAGCGTTCCGTCGAGGCTCCGAAGCGTTCCCATGGCCACGTGGCTCTGCGCTCTCGTCGCGTGCCTCAGCGCGACCAGTTGGTCGCTTATTACTCCTGCGTTTCAGGTTCCGGATGAGCAGGCTCATTTCGCCTACGTTGAGCAGCTTGCGAGAACTGGCCATCTGCCCTCCTCAAGCATCGAAGAATATGCGTCGGATGAGGTGCTAGCACTCGAAGATCTCGAGGTGGGCCGAGTAAGCCTCCAGCCCCAGCATCATACTATCGCCTCGAGATCTGAGCAGAGGAAGCTCCAACACGATCTCGCAAACGTGGTGGCAACCTCGCTGTCCAGTAGCGGTGCCGCCGGCGTCGCCGCTTCACAGCCTCCTCTCTACTATGCGTTGGAGGCGATCCCATATGATTTGGGTGCAGGCGGCGGTGTACTTGATCAGCTCGCTCTTATGAGGCTGGTGAGTGCCCTGATGGCCGGCGTGACCTCACTGTTCGTCTTCTTGTTTCTTCGTGAGACCCTCCCGGCCACCCCTAGAGCGTGGACGATCGGCGGTCTCGGTGTGGCGTTTATGCCGGCGCTCGGATTCATATCCGGGGCGGTGAATCCAGAATCGATGCTCTGCGCCGTATCGGCCGCCATCTTCTACTGTTTCGCTCGGGCGTTTCGGCGTGTCCTCACGCCGAGGCTGGCGATCATGATCGGCGCACTGACAGCGGTCGGCTTTCTCACCAAGCTCAACTTCCTGGGATTGGTGCCGGGGATAGTCCTGGGGTTGGTGCTTCTCGCGAAGCGTGCGTCACAAACCCTTGGGTCACGCACTGCCTTTCGGGCGCTCGCGTCGGCGCTTGTGATCGCGGCAGGTCCGGTGTACGTGTATATGTTTATCAATCTGCTCTCGCATCATCGAGCGTTGGGGCTTGCTGGGAGCGTGCTCGCCGTCCTGGTCAGCCACCATTCCATCTTCGGCGAGCTGAGCTACATCTGGCAACTCTATCTGCCACGTCTACCGGGTATGCATATTGACTTCGCGGATATCTCGCCGATACGGGATCTATGGTTCAAAGGCTTGGTCGGGGAGTATGGCTTCCAGGACACCGTCTTCCCAAGGTGGGTAGACAGCGTCGCCCTGATCCCAGCCGTTGGGATCGTCGCGCTGTCCGCCCGAGAGGTTTGCGTACACAGGTCCGCGCTCCGACGCCGAGTCGTCGAGTTCGGAGTCTATTTCACGATGGCCGTTGGGCTGATGACGCTCATCGGAGCTACCTCCTATCTGTCGTTTCCCTCCGAAGCCGCGGGATTTCCCGAGCCACGCTACCTGCTGCCGCTGATTTCCCTCTTCGGCGCCGTGCTTGCACTCGCCACGCGGGGTGCCGGGCGGCGATGGGGGACTGCCGCCGGTGCGCTCATCGTGGTCCTGTTCGTGGCTCACGACCTCGTCAGCCAGCTCCAGGCGATCGCGCGCTACTACGGCTAGTGGGTCGTCTTGAAACGTTCAACCGGAATTTTCCCAGACCACCCTGGTACTGGACATCGCGCACGTGGAACTCCTCGCGCCAGCGCTTGCTGGTGCTCGTGACGACTGCGCCGGTGGTGAGGTCCTGGCTGGTCTCGGTCGCGGTGACGATCGCTACGCCGTCGTAGCGGTATGGCTCCTTGGCGGCCGCTTCGTTGATCGGCGCGACGAAGTGCCCACTTCCCACCACGCTGACCTTGAATGTCCACAGCTGGTCGACGGGTTCTCCGGCGACCGCGCTCTCCCATCTCTCGGTGTCCTGTGGGCGCTCGATCAGCTCGTACATGTGGTAGCAGCGCCCGTCGAACAGTCGTTCGAGCGCAAGCTTGAACGAGTTCGTTCCGGTGCGACCAAGTCCGGCACCTACCACCCTCACCGCCATGGGTTCCCCTCCGGCATCGATGTCAAGACCAGGGATTATGGCCGCTTGATCCTCGCTCGCTCGGAAGATCGATTCGAGGCGGAAAGGCGGGCATGATGTGGAGCGCTCGGCCGAGCTGTAGAGGCTGGCAAGATGGTGGGCGTAATGTCCTCTGGGCGAAGCGCCGCGCGCCGGCGGAC
>JADGOT010000348.1 GCA_017882805.1 Glaciihabitans sp.
CGAGCGCAAGGTGTACGCGCGAATCGAGGCGGAGGAACGAGCAAAACTCGCGTCCAACTCTGCCGAAACCCACTAGTAAGCGACCGCAGCGCGCTCCTAGGCTGAGCGCATGAAGCGACGACTCGGATTCATGCTCGTGGTGCCTTTGGTTTTGGTGCTCGCTGCGTGCGCGCCCACGAACAACATTTCACTGCCGTCCCAGCCGCTCGCGACAAAGATTGCGCATCCCGTGGCATCGCTGCTACCTCATGCAACGCCGACGCCAACTGCCAAAGCTCCGGCCGCGCCGCCAACGATCAATCCCGCGGACTACCTCATTAATGGCACGCCGAACGTGCCGGACTCCAACGGGGAGTGGTTTGGCGAATGGGCATTCTTCACGGATTCGACCAAGCGTGTCTGGTGCGAGCTGAGTGTCTTCAGTGGTGATGGACCTGGCGCGAACTGTTACATCGTGCCTAGTGCGAAAGCCCAGGCGACGTATCCGATACCCGCCAGTGTCAAGAACAAGTGCGGGACCACCGACGGAATCGACACCGATGGATACGGACTCGGCCTGGGCATTGACCTTCAGGCCGATCCGAACAATCCCGAGGCAGGCTGGGCGGGCTGCTCGACCGACTACTTCATGCCTCCCGCGGATCTCGCCAAGTCGAAGGTGCTGCCGGATGGCGGGACCCTCGCGGTCGACCCGTTCACCTGCGCCGTGGCGTCAGGCGTCGCAACGTGTGTGTTCAACGACACCTACGCCGGCAAGACCGGCACCATCACGATGGGGATAAAGGTCGCGACCTTCTCGCAGACCTAGGCGCGCGGGCGTAGCCGCACGTTGGGTAGCTCTGGAGCAGGCAGGGCGGGCCCGTCATATCCCTGTACGCGTCCAAATCGACCAGCCTCGTTCCCGTCGGAAATAACGTCGGTCTGCCAGGCACGTCGGAATTCGACGATCTCCTCATGACTTCTGCCGATGAAGTTCCACCACATGACGATCTCTTCGCCAAGGGGCTCGCCACCGATCAGCAACGCCCGCAGGGGTGTCTCGCCCGCGCGGATCGAGAGCGTCGATGAGCCCCGCGGTACATAGGCGAGTTCGGACCACGCCACCGGCTGAGCGTTCACTTGGGCGGCTCCGGTATCGACCAGCACGCCATGCTCGAACGACGGGTCGCTCGGGATCTCGACCGAGGCGTGGGCGGGCAGGTCGATCTGGGCTCCGACAACTCGGCTGAATGTGCGGGCCGTGGACACGTGTCCCAGAAGTTCGCCAAGAAACACGCTGATAGTCGCGCCCGCGAATTCGAACGGGGTCGGGGTGAATCGCTCGAAGAACGCTTCACCGTGCCGAGAGTTGTCGGGAAGTGCGATCCAGAGTTGGGCGCCCGCGAGAAGCGTGGTCTGCGGAAGGGAGACTTCGGAGTGTTGGACGCCACGGCCGGCCGTCATCAGATTCAGTTCGCCCGGCCGCACGGTGACGTGCGAACCCACGCTGTCACGATGGTCGATCTGACCCGCAAAAAGCCAACTCACGGTCTGCAGCCCCGTGTGCGGATGCGGCGGCACGGTCATCCCACCAGTTGTGGCGACCAGGTCTGGTCCATAGTGATCGACGAAGCACCATGCACCGATGAGGCTGCGCGAGCGTTGGGGTAGTGTGCGCCGTACCGACATTGCGCGCGGGCCACCCAGTGGCACGTCCCGCGGTTCGAGAATTTCGAGACTCACGCCAGCACCCCGGTGAGCCCCTCGAGTAACCGGTCCGAGTCCGCGCGATCAAAGACCAGCGGCGGCCGAATCTTGAGCACGTCATTGTCCTTGCCCGATTCGCCAAGAAGTATGTGTCGACGCTTCAGCGCGTTCACCGCCCCGAGCGCGACCCGATCGTCGGCGACCCGCACGCCGATAAAGAGTCCGGACCCGCGAACCTCGAGTACGCCATCGATCGTTGGGAGTTGCTCGAGCAGGTAGTCGCCGATGACCCTCGCGTTCTCGACCAGGTTCTCGTCGCGCACCACGTCGAGCGTCGCCTGGGCAGCCGCGATCGATACCGAGCTTCCGCCGAAGGTGTTGAAGTAGCGAGCGTGGTCGCCGAACGCGGCAACGAGTTCGGGCCTCGCAACGACTGCTGCCACCGGATGACCGTTGCCCATGGGTTTGCCGAGGGTCACCAGATCGGGCACGAGATCGTGGCGCGCAAAGCCCCACATTCCTGTTCCGAGACGACCGAATCCGGGCTGCACTTCGTCAGCGATGAACAGCGCGCCAGCCGCTCTGACCGCGGCAACGGCAGTGGCGAATCCAGGAACGAACGGTCGCACGCCGTCAGAAGCGAAGATCGTGTCGACTATGAGGGCGGCGGGGCGGATGCCACTGGCAACAAAGTCTTCGAGCGCATTCCGCACGTCGTGAGCGAAGTCGCCGTCGCCGGGCGCGGGAACGACTCGCACCCAGGATGCCAGCGACTCGACCCCGCCCAGGGACGGAGAGATAGCGGCGATTTCGGTTGTGACGCCGTGATACGCATTTGCGGTCACGATGATCCCGGTGCCACCGGTTGCGGCCTTGGCGATGCGAAGCGCAAGGTCGTTCGCCTCAGATCCCGTGCAGGTGAACATGACGTTGCGCAGCGGTGCGGGGAACTCGCCGACTAGGTCTTCGGCGTAGTCGACGAGTGCGCGGTCGAGGTAGCGAGTGTGGGTGGTGAGTCGGGCAGCCTGCTCGGCGATAGCGGCGGCGACCCGTGGATGAGCGTGGCCAACCGACGGCACGTTGTTGTAGGCATCGAGGTATTCGGTTCCGTCCGCTGTATAGAGCTTGGTGCCTCTGCCGCGCACGAACTGCACGGGCTCCTCGTAGAAGAGGCGATACGCCGGGCCAAGCACGCGTATCCGTCTCTCGACCAGATCGCGCGTCGCCGCAGGGAGGGAGTCGACCGTTGCCGGGTCGAAATATGCTGTGGGGCCGGGCATCATTTCTCCAAGTCGAGTAGAGCCGTGAGCGCTGACACGTTCGCATCGTGCTGGTTGTCGCGCTCTGTGCCATTCTGCGTCAGCCAGCTGTTGACCAGGATTCGCTGCGCGAACCGCGAGGCGACCAGGTCGGGAAGCACATCCAGTTCGAGATCGGTGAGGTGAACCTGCCGATCGAAAGCATCGATCATGGGGGCGACGTTCGCCAGGGTGTGAAGCAGTGGCGAAATCTGATAGCTCAGCGCAACCGCGAGATCGGCGATTCGAAGCGAGTACATCAGGTCACCAAAATCGAGGATGCCCACCACGAACTCGGCTCCGTCAGGCTCGACGAGCACATTGCCCGGGTTGAAATCGCCGTGGATGACCTGCGTAGGCAGCTCGCCGAGTCGCGGCTCGACCCGGGTGTTGAACCGGGCAATGGCTTCCTGAACAGCGTCATTGGGGAAAATCGTGAGTAACGTGGCAAGGCGCGGCACGGTCTGGAGATCCCAGGCAGACAGGCGC
>JADGOT010000349.1 GCA_017882805.1 Glaciihabitans sp.
ACCAACCAACATCGCCCTGGTAACACGACCGCTCCTCGGGCGAGGAGGCTTCGAGCGCAGTCCTTGTGCGAAGCCGAGCCGCGAGCGTGGCGCGATCTCGTTCAACGCGCCCATCGCGTGGCGGAGCAGAGTCGTGACAAAGCGGTACACGGTAACTATTAGGCACGACCGCTGACAGCTCTATAACTGGAGGAGCAATTCTGCTTACGACGCGTGGGACGCGGTTGGCCATCGCATCAATGCTTGCTCTGGTCATGCCGACGATCCTGGGAGCTCAGGCGCGTGTCATCAGAGTTGTTTCGAGCGACGGTGAGCCAGTCGCGTTTGCGAACGTCATCGTCGAGGGCGGCATGACGCAGATCACCGATGCCAAGGGCGAGGTGAGCCTTGGCGCGGGAAAGCGTCAAACACTCACGCTGAACGTCCGACGAATTGGATTCACGCCGTGGTTTGGCAAGATTGAACTTCCTGACACGGCCGCAGTTCTCCTCGTCTCGTTACCGCGACTCGCGCAGACCCTCTCGACCGTGACCGTGTCAGGCGAAGCGGCCGTCAAGTCGCCGTTAGTGCTGAGTGGCTTCTACGACCGTTGGTTAATGCGACAGAAAGGCGTGCTGAGTGCCGTGTTTATTTCACCCGAGGAGCTCGAGTTTCGTCATCCGGACAGGATCACGAACATGCTCTACGGATTGAACGGGGTCCGAGTGATGCGAAAGTGCGTGGAGTCGGGCTCGACAAAGTCCTGTCTGCAGGGGCTGGTCGCGGCCAATCCAGTGGGTTGTCCGATGGTGATCGTTATCGACGGCATGCAGCTGCACCCGCCGAAGGGTGGCAACGTGAACCTTGATATGCTGCTCAGCGCCAGCGACGTGGCGGCGATCGAAGTCTACGCGAGGGGCGGGAACATGCCGGTGAACTTCCAGTTCCAGGATACTGCCTGTGGTGTCCTTGCGTTCTGGACCGGGAGTCGGAAACCGTAGCGAAACGGGTTCGTCAACGGTTGCAACTCCTCCACGACTCGCCCCGAAGGGGTGTCTGACAGTGCACAACAGCGAGCGCGTGCGACAGCGCCGCAGCGGAGTTTGGAAGATGGCTTCTAATCGCGGTCGACCCTTCGGGTGCGGTCACGCGCGCCGCAACTCCGAATAGCGGTTGAACGCCCAGAGCGTGAAGACGATCATCGGCGCCGCCATCCCGCCGATGGCTCGCGCGGCTCCGATGTTCGACGCGATCCACCCGCCGATGAACGACCCCACCGGGTTCATTCCGATATAGACCATCACGTAGATCGCCATCACCCTGCCGCGCAGCTCGTTCGGCACCCGCTGCTGCAGCAGCGAGTTGATCAGCGCATTGTTGGTGATCACCGCGACGCCCGTGACGAACAGCATGCTGCCGCAGAACAGCACCGAGTGCGACAGCGAGAACGCCAGGATCGCAATGCCAAGCCCCAGCGAGCTGACCGTGAGCGTCGCGCCGCGCCGAAGCCTCCCGCCCTGCGACGCGATCGCGAGCGCACCGAGCGTGGCGCCGACGCCGTAACACGTCATCAGCATGCCGTAGCCCGAGACGTCGAGGTGCAGATGGTCGCGCGCGACCACCGGGAGCAGCGTGAGGATCGGGACGCTGAGCACCGAGAACACCGCCACGATCCGCATCAGGATCCACATGATCCGGTCGTTGCGCACGTAGCGCAGGGCCTCGCGCATCCCGGCGATCGCCGACGGGTGCCGGACGGCCGCCGCACCCGGGTCCGGCGCGGGCAGGCGGATCAGCGCGAGCCCCACCAGCACCGCGAGATAGCTCAGCGCGTTGAATCCGAAGCACCACGACAGTCCCAGCGACGCGATCACCACCGCCGCGATGGTCGGGCCGAGAATCCGCGCGAGGTTGAACCCGCCCGAGTTCAGCGCGATCGCGTCGAGCAGGTCCTCCTTCACCACGAGGTCGATGATCAGCGACTGCCGCGCGGGAATCTCGACCGCCGCGAGCACACCGCCGGAGAGCACGAGCGCCAGGAGCCACTGGATGGTGATGTGCCCCGACCACGTGAATCCCCAGAGCACCGACGCCTCGACGAGCATCAGCGTCTGCGCGATGCGCACCACGCGAAGCTTGTTCGAGCGGTCGGCGAGCACGCCGGAGGGAAGCGCGAACAGCAGGATCGGAACCGTGCCCGCCGCGGCGACGAGCCCGACCATGAACGCGCTGTTCGTCAGCTCGAGGGCCAGCCAGCCCGTCGCCACCTGCTGCATCCACGTTCCCACGAGGGAGACGGTCTGGCCGGACCAGAAGAGCCTGAAGTTCCGGTGCCGGACGAGGGTGCGAAACGGATTTGCTGAGCGAACGGCGGTGGCCATACCTTCGGAAGATCGCGGGAGGAACTCCGTCAGAGTAGTGGCGACGACACTGCAACGGCGTGCTGTGAGTTGGCAGCTATGACGTCAAGGCTCTGAGCTCACGGCCGTCAGCGAGTGGTCACGGCCGTTGGCTCTCAGCTGCAAGTCTGTCCGCGCGTTGCATGTCGAGCCGCCCCGCACTTTATTGCACGCAGGAGGCGGCCATGCGATCCCACACCTACACGAAGTTCAGCCCCGCGATGGGAGACGCGGTCGATCTCCAGTCGCTGCTCGACAACCTGGCCGACTTTCTCCTCCAGTCGGGCTTCGCGGGCGGCCCGCAGTTTCATCCGTACTGGGGCGAGAC
>JADGOT010000057.1 GCA_017882805.1 Glaciihabitans sp.
ACGTGGTCTGTCGAGGCCCAACTGAAAAGCGGCGTGTAGTAGAAGATCCAAAGTGAGGAAGCAAACAGGAGAGCTGTCACCAGTGGATGTGCAAGCACGCCGAAGGGCCGGGAGTGAACGGCCAACAATAACCACTCGCGAGCCCCGCGGCTGCTGTCCTCTCGCTTCAGGATTGCCCGAAGCGCAAGCGTTATCGGCGCAGACGGAACCAGTAGTACCGGCACGGCCATGGTGAGCACCATGTGCGCACTCATGTGGGCACTGAAGAGGTACTTCTCGTAGACGTTGACCCCGCCATTTGTCACGTACAGAACGAGCAGCATTCCGAGAATCCACAGGACCGTACGGTGGAGCGGCCACGTGTCGCCGCGCCGCTTGAGGCGCCAGACCCCGGCGAGGTAGAAGAACAGTCCAAACCCGACGAGCAGTATCCAGAGCAGATCGGGGTTGAGTCCGGTGAAATAGCGCTCGATCGTTGGTGTGGCCGGCAGATGGGCACCAGTCAGGAGTTCTGCCGGAGTCGGGTTGGTGAGCTGCGATGCCGGAACCTCGAGCCGCGGATCGGTCGTAACCGCCAGCGCGGATGCCGTGCCCTCGGCGAGCCCCATGAACACCAGCTCACCGATGACGAAGATCCAGAAGTAGCGCGCTATTCCGACGACCGCGCTCGCGATCCGAGCAATCAGGAATCGTCGTTGGAAGACGCCGAAAATGCCGAGCGCCCCGAGCGCAAACACCTTGACGAGCACGAGGATGCCGTACGGCGTCAACAGGTTGGCGAAGGTTGCAACGCGAATCTGAGCGTTCACGTAACCAGAAGCCGCGACAACCAGAAAGCAGATGAGTGCCAGCGTGGAGTAGCGCTCCAGAACTGCGCGAAGACGTGCTCCTTCGAGCGACCGTCGGACAATCACCAGCGTCAGCAGGCCGCCGACCCAGATCGCGGCGAACGCGATGTGCAGCCAGAGCGACGTCGTTGCCTCGTCGTGACTTGCGGTGTCACCCGCGTGACCTTGGAGCGCCATCGGGATCATGGTCAGGATGGCGGAAATCGCCAGCAGCGCGATCGCTGTCTGGTTGCGCACCGCGAAGCAGAGCACAGTCAGACCCGCGGCGATCAGCGTCGTTGCGAGCCACGCTTGCCCCTGGCCCACGGTCGTTACGTAGCGGGACAGGTTGTCGCCGTACTGCGAAGTGAAGGTGACCGGGCCCGGATCATCAGTCTGCAGGTGGAAGAAGCCGGCCGCAGCGGCCGCAACGGTGAGGACCGCGGCCGAGGCGGCCGCAACATCCAGTGCCCGGCCATACTCCGGTCGATCTGCCGAGAACGCGAAGGCACTGAGAACCAGGGCGCCAATCAGGCCCGACGCACTCAGATCCACGAGCATGGTGGCGATCGGAACACCGAAACGCACCAGCACGCCCGGGTCAATAGCGAGGGGAGTTTTGGCACCCCCGCCATAGGCGAGACTCGCCAGAACAGCCGCAACAGCAACAACAAGCAGCGCCGCCGGCCCCACAATTCGCGAGACTCGAATCACGCTGCCAGCCTAGGTGACTCCGGCTGGGAGCGGCCCGCAACGCGAAAGGGACGCCGACCCTCAGGCCGTCGTCCCTTTAGCGAGGAAAAACTCTACTTCGCGGCGGCCTTCAGCTTGCTGCCGGCGGTGAGCTTAACACCGTAGCTTGCAGCAATCTGGATGGCGGCGCCGGTCTGCGGGTTGCGTCCTGCACGTGCGGCACGGTGGGTGCGCTCGACAGCGAGCCAGCCCGGAATCGTGACCTTAGTGCCCTCTTTCACCGTGGTGGAGAGCGTGGAAAAAAGCGCGTCGATAACAGAGTTGACGGCGGCCTGTGTTTGGCCTGATTCTGCAGCGAGTGCTGCGACCAGCTCGGTGCGGTTCAGTGACTTGTCAGCCATGATTTGTCCTCCTCGGACTTGTGCAATAGAAGCTAAGAACTAACTGTTCTGTGGACTAAAAGCCTGCAGAACCGCCTTGAACCTACCAGCTTGACTTCGTAATGCCCGGCAACTCTCCCCGGTGCGCCATATCGCGGAATCTCACGCGCGAAACGCCGAACTGGCTGAGATAGCCGCGCGGACGGCCGTCGATGGCGTCGCGGCCGCGAAGGCGTACTGGTGAAGCGTCGCGTGGAAGCTTCTGCAAACCAACGCGGGCGGCCTCACGGGACTCGTCGGTTCCGTTGACGTCGACGAGCGCCTTCTTCAGCTCGAGACGCTTCGTGGCGTAGCGCGCGACGATAACCGCGCGCTGGTCATTCTTGGCAATCTTGCTCTTTTTGGCCATGGTTAGCGCTCCTCGCGGAATTCGACGTGCTTGCGAACGACGGGGTCGTACTTCTTCAGCACGAGACGGTCAGGGTCATTGCGACGGTTCTTGCGGGTCACGTAGGTGTACCCGGTGCCGGCGGTGGAGCGCAGCTTGATGATCGGACGAATGTCCTGTGCCTTGGCCATTAGATCTTCACCCCACGAGCGAGGATGTCTCTCACCACGGCGTCGATGCCACGAGCGTCAATCGTCTTGATGCCCTTCGCAGACAGGGTCAGCGTGACGTTACGGCGAAGCGACGGAACGTAGTACGTCTTCTTCTGGATGTTCGGGTCGAAACGACGCTTGGTGCGCCGGTGCGAGAACGAAATGTTGTGCCCAAAGCCGGGAACGGCTCCAGTCACCTGGCATACAGCTGCCATGACTCTTCTCCTTCAATACCGTGACTCGAACTGAGTCACCCAAGATCACTTGTCGGCACGCGATACCGGCCATCCAACATTTTTACTGTCAGGCATCCGGTGCGTACAAAGCCGACGGATATGCCGCCGGACCAAGGAGTTAGCTTACGTGGAACAAAGACCGATCTGCAAACCGGCCTACGCGGTGGGAACGGGCTCTTTCGACTTGCCACTGCCAGCTCGTACCAGTCGGATGCCGGCGACAATCGATCCCGCACGCACCACGAAGATGGTCAGGCTTGCGAGAAAGAACACTCCCCCGAGGAGCGGGAGAAGCCACAGGTACTGCGTCAGGGACGTTCCGAGTTGGATGCGCGCCGCCGAAGCAGGATCCGCCGCCGCGTAGATGACATCGACATCCTGGCCGAGTCCGACCGGGCACGGGTTGATTGACGTGTTCGAGTCGGCGGTAAAAGACCGGCCCTTGACGGCAAATCGTGCGATCGGTGTGCAGCTGTTGCCCGCGGTCGGGCCGAGGCTCGTGACGATGCCGGTGGTCTTCATTTCGCCAGCACCGGCCAGGTTCTGAGCACCGAAGAAAGCCATAGCGGCAATCCCGATCACGATGACAATGATTCCGATCCCCATCCCGCGAACGGCGGACATTACTGCCCTGCGGTTCGGGGCGAGACCTGCCGGGGCTGGGGCTGCGATGGCGAGCATCTCACGACGTACTGGTGCCTGTGCAGCAGCGGCGATGGCTTGTGATTCGCTGAATACCTGCTCGAACTCCGAAGTCGCCGAGGGTGTGGTCTGAGTTGGTTCCACCGTGGCCGGCAGCGCGATGGGTGCTGCAAGCGCGGGGCCGAGCGCAATCGGGCCGAGTGACGCTGGCACGGTCAGTTCGGGCCGAGGGGCGAAGGAACGCGGGACGCTGGTCGGTGCGCCGGCAAACTCCGGAGCGGGAACCGGCGCGGGCGCGAGAGCGGCCAGCGGGCGGTACTGCGGTTGCGGAGCCGGAGCCGGCGCGGGCGAGACGGCGGTCGTATCTGCCTTGGGCGAGGAGACCTCGAACTGGCGCTGATCAAAGTCGAAGCTGGGCAGGTCAAACGCCGAGGGTGCGGGCGAGGCGAACTGACGCTCGTATTCGGCCATCGGGTCTGTGTCTTCAGCCACCGCGGTGGCGGGCGTCGAGAGCCCGGCCGCTGGCTCAGGTGGCGTTGCCTCGGGCGCCGGCTGGCGATGATTTGTCCATGTGGTCCCATTCCAATAGCGAAGCAATCCCTCTTCGCCCGGTGCCCGGTACCAGCCCGCTTGTCCCGCCATCTTTTCCCCCCGGAAATTGACGCAGTAATCCCCCAGAGTGATCACTGACGGCCCCAGAATATTGGCCAACGGATTCCGAAAACGAGATAGACCCGAATTGGGGGCAGCCGCGGTTCGGCGCGGCGCGGCGCGTACCCTGAGTTCATGGCGCATGATCACGGCGAATCCCGGGCGGGGCACGCCCGGCTTACCGTCGCGCTGTGCATCAGCGTGGGCATCCTGCTGGCAGAAATCCTTGGTGCCGTCCTCACCGGAAGCCTCGCGCTGGTCGTCGACGCAGGGCACCTTCTCACGGATGCTGCGGGGCTGGCTGTTGCGCTGCTGGCGGCGTCGCTGGTGCGACGACCACCGACGTCTCGTCGCACATGGGGCTACGTGCGAGCGGAGGTACTCGCCGCGACCGCGCAGGCCGCTGTACTCCTCGCCGTCGGTCTGTTTGTCTTGGTTGAAGGCATCCATCGCCTGATCGCTCCAGCACCCATCGCATCCAAACAGCTGCTCGTCTTCGGCATCATCGGACTAGCGGGCAACCTGGCCGCCCTGGTTGTGTTGCGGAGCAGTCGCAATGTCAACTTCAACCTGCGTGCGGCGTTCCTCGAGGTCGGCAACGACGCGCTCGGATCGCTCTCCGTTATCGCTGCGGCCATCGTCATCTCGATCACCGGCTGGACGAGGGCCGATGCCGTAGCCGCGCTGGTTATCGGTGCACTCATCCTGCCTCGAAGCCTGCTTCTGCTGCGAGAGACCATCGACGTACTACTCGAATCGACGCCGCGGGGGCTGGACCTGAACGCGGTGCGCAAGCACTTGCTCGAGCAACCACACGTACGAGCTGTGCATGACCTGCATGCCACTCAGATCGCTACCGGACTCCCTGTGCTGACCGCACACGTCGTCGTAGACGATGAGTGCTTCTATGACGGTCACGCTTCTCAGATTCTGGACGAGCTACAAGCCTGCGTCGCCGACCATTTCTCGGTCGCTATCGAGCACTCAACCTTCCAGCTTGAGCGCGCAGAACACAGCGACCACGAGCACGAGACCCACGCCTGATCCCCTGCCCCGCTCTCCGAATTCAGGAGGTCCCTCTCGTAAGTCAGGAGGCGGTGTAACTCATGTGCAGTGGTGTTTACCGAAGTTGCAATCCGCGGACCGTCGGCCACGCTCGCCTCCTGAATTATGAGAGGGATTGACAGTTAGCGCACAGGCCGAAAACGTCGACAACGTGGCTCGGCTGCGTGAAGCCATGATCCGCGGCGACGGATGCCGCCCACGCCTCGACCGCGTCGGCCTCGATCTCGACCGTGAGTCCGCAGTTGCGGCAGATCAGGTGGTGGTGGTGACTGCCCGGGGTGCAGGCGCGGTAGAGGCTCTCGCCCTCCTGCTGCAGCGAGTCGGCCTCACCCTCGCCCGCCAAGTCGGACAGCGCTCGGTAGACGGTCGCTAAGCCGATCGGGGAGCCGGATTCGCGCAGCGCCGAGTACAGGGACTGCGCGCTCACAAACCCGTCGGACGACGACAAGGCGCCACGAACGGCTTCCCGCTGCCAGGTCACTCGCTTGGTCATCCGTTCTCCTCCCTTGCCGTTCACGCTACGCCGCCACCGGTCGACGGGTGCTGATCGCGAACCAGCCCCGGCCCGCTGCGTACAGCAGGGCGCTTCCCAGCGTCACGAAGAAGCCAACGGGCAGGCTCGACAGGTATGCCGCGGCGATCGAAAACCACACCACCACGAGCGCGAAACCGATGGAGAGAGGGATGGCGCGAAGCGGGTCCGGACTGAAGAGTCTGGCCGCGGCCGGGGGGCCAACGAGCAGACTAAACATTAGGAGCGCGCCGACCACGGGGACGCTCAGCGTGGTCGCAAGCGCGACGATCACGGCGAAGAAGACCGACATCCCGAACGTGCTGATACCGCGTGCGGCGGCCTGGTCGGGGAGTACCGAGGCGAGCAGCAGCGGGCGGTAGGCGACGAGGACCGCCAGGACGCAGACAATCCCGAGAACGACGATTGGCACCAGGGAGGAGGAGCTCACCCCTAGGAGCTGCCCGAACAGCAGCGAGAACACCTCCGCGGAATATTGGTTGCCGAGGCTGAGAAAAAGTGCGCCGGACGCCAGCATCAGGACCAGCGCCAACGCGATCACAACATCGTTGCGGCCCCGCCGTCCGAGAGTTACGACACCGACTGCGCCCCCCACCGCGAACACGCCCATGCCAAGAATCGGATCAAGCCCCAGCAGGGTCGCGCCAGCCGCGCCGGCGAACGCGCCGTGCGGCACTGCATGGGCCAGGAACGAGGATCCGCGCAACACCACGAAGAATCCGACAAGGCCAGCGACCACCGCCACGATGCTCGCGGTGATCCACGTGTTGATCAGGAAGCTAGAGAACACGAGCGAGCCTCCTCCTCGTGAGGGTACGCACGGGCACCGCAATCCCAGACAGCAGGTAGGCGGCCACGGCAACCAGCACGATGCAGAAGCTCACCGGCCAGCTGTGGGCGCCACCCGACCATCCATAGCTCTCGAACGACATCAGGATCCCGAGCCACGTCGACCCGACACCGACTCCGATTGCAATCAGGATGGCGAGCCCCACTCGCCGGGTCAGCCGCAACGCAGCCGCAGCCGGCGCAATCAGCAGCGCCGTTGACAGAACCGCGCCGATGGTGAGGGCCGACAGCTCGACCGCGAGCGCAAGCGCGACCAGGAACAGAATGCCTGTCAGTCGCACCGGGACGCCGCGCACGGAGGCCAGATCCTGACTAAGCGAGTCGATCAGGAACCAGCGGAAGAACACGACAACGATCAGGCACGCGACCGCGCTGAGCAGAATGACCAGGGGAAGAACGCTCGCATCGATCGCAAACAGCGAACCGAAGAGTACCGAGATCGCGGCGTTGCTTGTGCCCGCGCGCTGCGTGTCCAGGTACAGGAACAGCGCGGTCAGGCCGAGCCCAAGCCCGAATACGATGCCGGTCGCGACATCCCGACCCTGAACGCGCTTGATTCCGACCAGCTCCATCACTCCGGCGGCGAGGATGCCCGCGCCGACGAAGCCGACCAGCTGCGGTATCCCGAGCAGGAACGCGGCTGAGCCACCGACGGCGCCAAGGTCAGCGAGCGCGTGGCCGGCGAACGACTGACGGCGCAGCACAGTGAACACACCGACGAGGGCCGAGACTGCGGCGACGAGGGTGCCGACAAGAAGAGCGAGCTGCACGGGGCCGCTCGAGAAGAAGGCGATCATTCGTCGTGCCCGTGATCGTGCTCGTCTCCCGCGACGACGAGCACGCGGCCCTTCACTCGCAGCACGTCGACCTGTCGACCGTACAGTTTGGTCAGCACCGCAGACTGAACAACCTCATCCGTGGTGCCTGCCACCGCATGCCCGTCCGCGAGATACACGATGCGATCCATCACCGGCAGAAGCGGATTCAGGTCGTGCGCAGACAGCAGCACCGCGATCCCGCGCTCGCGGCTGACACGAGCAAGGAGTTCGACGATCTCCTGAGCGCTCCGGATATCGAGGTTGGCGAGCGGCTCATCGAGGAGAAGCAGGCGCGGCCGGCTGATGAGCGCATGCGCGATCAGCACGCGCTGCTGCTGGCCGCCTGACAGTTGACCGACACGAGTATCCGCAAACTCGCTTGCCCCGACGGCCGCGAGAAGCTCGTCAACAAGTGCGCGCCGCCGCTTGGACGGCAGCGGGATGCCGAGTCGCTGGCCGTCTAACCCGAGAGCGACCACATCCCGGGCGCGCAATGGCAGGTCTGCGTCGAGCGCGACCTTCTGCGGCAGGTATCCGATGACACCGTGCCGGAGGTTCGCGCCATCGAAGACCACGGTGCCCTCGGTCGGAGCCTGGAGCCCGAGGATTAGTCGCAGCAGAGTTGTCTTGCCCGCGCCGTTCGAGCCGATCAGCCCGACGAATTCGCCGGGCTCGATCCGAAAGCGGACGTCGTGCAGGATGCGCCGCCCGGCGAGCGAGACGCCGACACCGTTCACCTCAAGAACCGGCGCTGCAGACCCACTCATAGCGTGACCGTCGACTTTCCGGCGCTGACGGCGCGATCGAGGGCGGCGAGCTCCGCTTCCATCCAGGTTTGATAGGTGAAGCCGTCGGTCGGCATGGTCTCGTAGACGCCTACGACGGGCACGTGGTTCGCTTTCGCGAGGGCAAGGTACCGGGCGGTGATCGAGTCGGTGACCTGCTGGTTATAGAGGAAGACCTTCACTCGGTTGCCGGTGAACAGCGCATTCTGAATCGCGACATCCTGGGGCGCCGGGTCGGTGTCGTTCATGATGGCGGCCCGCAGCGGCCACGGCGTGAGGTTCTTCGTGCCGGCCGCCTCCAAGAGGTAGTCGGCGACCGGCTCAGTGGTCGCGACGGCAACGGACGGATGCGCGGACCTGAAAGCCGCGATGGCATCGGTCCAGGTCGTCAACGATCGCTCGAAAGTGCCGAGGCGTGCAGCGAAGTATGCGCGGTGGCTCGGGGCGATCTTGCTGAGGGCGGAGGCGATGCTCCTCGCGACCGCAGGCATCGTCCCCGGTGAGTACCAGAGGTGTGGATTGCGGGTGGAATCCGGCAGCCCGAGAACCTTCTGCGCCACGATCACTGTGCGGGCGGAACTCGGGGACGCGGCCTCGATCTTCGACATGAAGCCGTCGTAGCCGAGACCGTTTTGTACAACGAGCGAGGCGGTGCTGATGGTGTTCGCGAGTTGTGCGCTGGCTTCGAATGAGTGTGGGTCGGTGTTGGGGTTGCTCATCACCGAGGTCGCCGACACGTATCGACCACCGATCTGCGCGATCACGCTCGTGTACTGATTTTCCGCACCAACCGCGACGATCCTGCCATTGGATGCAGCCGGCTGTGACGCGCAACCTGTCAGTGCGAGGCAGGCAAGCGCGACAACCATCGCGGCTGCCCTGACTCTGCTATTGATAATCATTCTCAGCACTTTCTCATGCTGCCAGAGCGCCACGCCGAGAGCAAATCGGCTATTCGTGAGCCGGTCGCTCGAACAGCACCTGGGTGAAACTCTCGGGTACATGAGTGTCGGCCACACCGATCGCGCTCGCACCCCATCCTGCCGTCGCGGCAGTTCCGGGGCTTCGGGTCGCGAGCTGCTCGAAACGCCCCAGAAAGATTCCCCAGGTATCGCCATCCTTGGGGGGAAGCGACCGACCGTTCGCGAGATCAGCGAGACTCGCCCACGGGATCGTGACCTCGGCGGTCCAACCCTCATCGATCACGCTCGAGTCATTGATCACGCCGTTCACCGAGACCGCGACGGTTACGTCGGGAAGGTCGTAGTTCAGGTAGGCCCAGCGCGTACCGCGGGGATGATTGCCGGCCCAGAATGACTTGCGGGTCGGCTCGTAGTCACCGCCAAAGCTGTGGACCATGGGGTTGTGTACGTCGAACTGGGGCGTGTCCCAGCGACTTCCTCGCGTGTAGCTGTCACGCCAGATGTAGAACGCCTCGTAGACAACGCCGAGCGCGTTGAACTCGAGCTCGTAGTACGCGTCGCCGCCGTCAATGAAGATCTCCAGGTCGTTCTCGAAAAACAGCAGCTCGTCGCGGTTCGTCATGGTCGCAACGACCGCTGGCTCGGTCGCCCAGAACGCAAGGTAGAGGTTCTCGTCGTCCCACAGGATGCTCGCCGTCGTATCGAGCGCGGCCGGTGCGCCCGTCACCAGATCCACGAAACGGCCGGTGCGGGGCGCTGCAGCCCAGGCGGGCGAGCTCGCCGCACCGTCGCCTCCGACCGAACCGGATGCCCGCACCGCGACATACTCGCCCGGCACGAGGCCGTAGCCATTGGGGTTGGTCTGCATTGACGTGGCGGCCGCTAATCCAACAGGAGAGCGGGCTCCTCGATGATGCTGGCGACATCCGCCACAAAGCGGCTCGCGACATCCCCATCGACGATGCGGTGATCGAAGCTGCCCGCCACAGTCGTCACGAAGCGCGAGCGCACCTCGCCGTCGACGATCCACGGCTTCTGTTTGATCGTGCCCATTGCGAGAATCGCGGCTTCGCCCGGGTTCAGGATGGGCGTGCCGGTGTCCATCCCGAACGAGCCAACGTTCGTGATCGTGATCGTGCCGTTCGCCATTTCGGCTGGCTGTGTCTTGCCGTCGCGCGCGGTGATCGTCAGATTCTCGAGCGCCTGGGCGAGCTGCAGGAGGGTGAGCTCCTGCG